>JAAZKL010000424.1 GCA_012799845.1 Clostridiaceae bacterium | reverse complement strand
GTCATCGCGATCATCCGGCCGTCGCTGCAGAACAGCCAGCCGAGTATACCTATCGATATCCCGAGCACCTTTCTTTCCTTCCGGTTGTCCAGAAGCCGCCTGGTGTACTTCTCAAGTTTCTCGAGTATGCTTTCGATATTGTCATCGTTCGTGATATCTACCTTTTTCAGGTCGGAAAGCTCCCCATGGATACTGCAGTACGCGAAGCTCAACTCATACCTGTTGATGCGGATGACCAGCGTGACATAGTCATGCATGGAAAGGCGGATCCCCGCGGTCCGCCTGCCGTTGCTGGCGATTACGGTCCCGACGTCTTCTACGATCCCGATCTGTTCAAAATCATTTATTATATTGGTAATCGTAGCCTTATTGAGTCCTGTTTGCCGTACTATATCCGCCCTGGATATGCTTTCGTTCCGCAACAGGATCTCGATCACGGAACACCGGTTCATTCTTCGCATATCATGCGCGTTTCCAACCTTCATGCCATGTATCCTCTCTTCTTTATGGTATATAATCTCGCCGCAGTGATAATCACTACTATTATATACCATTCAAAAGTTTATTGTATAAACTTTTTACTATCTTTATAATATTTAATGATTAAGTATTTGTCAAGCAGTTTTTTCAATTTTATATTGAATTTTAATAATGTCATATATGGCTGTACAGCGTTAGTTGCCATTTATCCCTATTGAAAACAAAAGAAATCAGTGCTATTCTTTAAGTGGTGCTAAAAGTTTTTGCAATAAACTTTTAGGAGTGTTAACACTTGAGTACTGGTGTGATCTTCGATATCAAAGAGTTTGCGATTTATGACGGGCCCGGGATAAGGCAGACGGTGTTCCTGAAGGGCTGTCCGCTGCGCTGCAGCTGGTGCCACAATCCTGAGGGGCTCGATCCCTCCCCCGAAGTGCTGGTCAACAGAAAAACGGGTATCTCCAGGGTCTATGGGGAGGTATTGTCTGCTGCCGAGCTTGCCGGGCGCATACTCAAAAACGCCGATTATTATTCCTCCTGCGGAGGCGGTGTGACCTTTTCAGGCGGCGAGCCCCTGATGCAGCCGGCGTTTCTTTCCGAAACCATCCCGCTGCTGCATGATATTCATATAGCGATTGAAACTTCAGGCTTTTCAGACCCCGGCACGTTCAGGGACATAGTTCACATGGCCGATCTCGTGATCATGGATCTCAAAATGACAGACAGCAGCAAGCACGCCAAATATACAGGCCAGGACAACGGTTGCATTCTTGCAAACCTGGAATACCTCTGCAGGTGCAGCACCCCGTTCATCATACGCATACCCGTCATCCCGGGCGTCAACGACGATATTGAAAATTTCACCAGGACTGCAGAACTGCTCAAAGGCGCAAAGGCGCTTGAGAGGGTCGAACTCCTGCCTTTCCACAAGACCGCCGGCGCAAAGTACGATCTGTACGGCTTTAAGTATGAGCCCATGTTCGATGTGGATCGGGAGGCTGAATACCACACCGGTATTTTCACAAAATACGGTATCAGGAGCGTGATACTATGACTAATCGTATCAGGGAACTTCGCAATTTCTTTGCTGTAGAGAAAAAACACCGGTCCGCCAGGAAACCGCCGGAGGTCCCGTCGGCGCTTGCCGAAGAATTCCGGCGCAGCAATATTCCTGAGATGAAGCGGGCTGTGCTCCGCCTCAAATATATGCTTGACAATGAAACTCCGGTGGTGTTCGGGAACGAGCGGATAGCCCTCACAAGGACGATCCCCCGGGTGCCTGAACTTTACACGGAAGAAGAGATGGCAGAGATCAAAAGCAAATACCGCCTGCATGAGAGGGGCGAAGTCTGCAATATCAACGTAGATTACTCAATGCTGCTCGATGTGGGCTTTGATAAGAAACGGGCGGAAATCAGGGCCGCATTGCAAAGGCTCAGAAAATCAGCTGATGCAACGAATATAGATCCCGATGGTGCTTCAGGCGAGAATCCCGATATAGATACCTATGGTGCTTCAGGCGAGAATCACAATAATGCTGTTTCCCATGGAAACCCCAATAATGCTGTTAGCCGTGTGAATCCCGATAGTGCAACTTTCCATAAAAACCATGACAATGCCGTTTGTGGCGAGAATCCCGATATCGCCGACTCCTGCAGGTATCTTGAGCATCTGCTTTCCATACTTGACTCCGTCGAAGGTCTGGCATCCAGGTACAGGGAAAAAGCAGAAGAAACCGGCAACATGATCGTGGCGGAAAGCTTCGGGCAGATCCCTGCAGGACCGCCGAAGTCGTTCCTGCAGGCGTTACAGATGCTCCGGCTCCTCCATTTCACCATGTGGTGCGTTAACAACTACCACAACACCCTCGGGCGCTTCGACCAGTACATGTATAAATTCCTGAAAAACGACATGGACAACGGCATACTCGACTATGATGGAGCACTCGAACTCGTGGAGGAGTTTTTCATCTCCCTCAACCGGGACAGCGACCTCTATCCGGGCATGCAGCTGGGAGACAACGGCCAGAGCCTTGTGCTGGGCGGTTTGGAGCCGGACGGCTCCGACAGTTATAACTTACTGTCCGAATTGTGCCTGAAGGCAAGCCTCGAACTGAAGCTGATCGACCCGAAAATAAACCTGCGGGTCAGCAAATCGACTCCGCCGGAGCGTTATGAACTGGCCACAATGCTAACAAAGCAGGGGCTGGGCTTCCCGCAATATTCGAATGACGATGTCGTCATAGACGGACTCACAAGGCTGGGCTATGACAGGGCAGACGCGCACAACTATGTCGTTGCAGCCTGCTGGGAGTTCATCATACCGGGCCGCGGTATGGACATACCTAATATCGATGCCCTGTCGTTCGTAAAGGCTGTCGCAGACGCGACGCTGGAAGGCCTGAAAGACTGCAGGGATTATGATGAGTTTGAGAACCTGGTGATGGACAATATCCGCAGGCAGGCGGACGAGATATGCAGGAACACAGAAAACGTCCACATGTTCCCTGCCCCGTTTTTGTCGCTGATGATGGAGGGCTGCGTCGAAAACGCCCGCGACATATCCATGGGATGCAGGTACAACAACTACGGGATACACGGGACCGGGATATCCACGGCTGTGGATTCGATGGCTGCAATAAAGAAATACGTTTTCGAAACAGGCCTGATCGATAAAGAAATACTTATAGATGCACTCAATAATAACTTCGCCGGTTACGAAGCGGTCCGGATAATCCTGAGGAACGATGCTCCAAAATTCGGCAACAATGACGATTACGTGGATAGTATCGCGGTCAGGCTGCTGGATGCCTTTGCACGGTCCCTGGAAGGAAAGAGGAACGACAGGGGCGGCGTCTTCAGGCCGGGCACCGGTTCTGCCATGTACTATATATGGCATTCCAGGAACATGAAGGCCACGGCAGACGGGAGGAACTGCGGCGAGGAGTTTGCCGCCAATTACTCCCCCAGCCTTTTTGCCCGATTGAACGGACCGGTTTCGATCATCCGGTCATTCACAAAGCCTGATCTTAAACGTGTGATAAACGGCGGTCCGCTCACCCTCGAACTGCACGAAACCGTTTTCAGGACAGAAGAAGCCATCAAAAAGGTAGCCATGTTCGTAAAATCCTTTATTGACATGGGAGGCCACCAGTTACAGTTGAATTCGGTCAATCTGCAGACCCTGCTCGATGCCAGGGAACACCCGGAAAAGCACAGGAACCTCATCGTCAGGGTCTGGGGCTGGAGCGGGTATTTCGTGGAGCTGAGCCGGGAATACCAGGATCATATAATCAAGCGCGCCGAGGTGATGATGTAGTACAAAACGATGATATAGTACAAAACAGGTTTTCTCCTTGTCGGAGCTTTCCGACGATGAGAACTTACCGAAAGTCAGAGCTTTCAAACGGTCAGAGCTTTCCGAAAGTCGGAGCTTTCAAACGGTCAGAGCTTTCCGAAAGTC
>JAAZKL010000423.1 GCA_012799845.1 Clostridiaceae bacterium | reverse complement strand
TGTGGCTCCCCACTCTGGCATGGTTGGTGTTTTTTGTACTGATGATGTATTTGCTTGTTTTCCTGCCTCAGAAGAGAAGGGACAAGAAGGCCAAGGAAATGCTCGATTCGATGCAGGTTGGGCACCAGGTGGTAACAATAGGCGGTATTTCCGGCAAAATCGTCAATATAAAGGATGACGAAGTCACGGTTGAAACCGGTGTGGAGAAAGCCAAGATAAATCTTAAGAAGTGGGCTGTCAAGGAAGTGATCAAACCGATCGAGTCCTGAGCCGGAATACGAGCCGGCAGGCAGAACAACGCATCTGATCCCGTTGACACATGATACGGGATTTTTTGCTGCCCGGATGAAAAACAGACGCCGGTTCTATCAGTGTGACGCAGGTAATATTATATAGTATGATATTTACAGAACCGGGAGTGATATCATGCCTGCGATCAAAAGCACCGGCACAAAACAGGAAGGATATGACGGGCTGAACCCGTTAATGCTTCTGAAAGGTCTTCTTGCTTCCTATATTATGACTATACCTGCATTCATGCTTTTTGCGCTGATACTGGCAAATGTCGATTTCCCACAGAGGCTGGTGACGCCTGTCGTAGTGATCATTACGGTCGTCAGCGTATTGACGGCAGGTGCAGTGTCGACAAGGGGCGTCCGAAGCAGGGGATGGCTCAACGGAAGCATTGTGGGCCTGATCTACATGCTCATCCTTTATTTGTTCAGCAGCATCGCGTACAGTAATTTTGCGGTGGACAGGAGTGTCCTGACCATGACAGTGATAGGCGTACTGTCCGGGGCGATAGGCGGCATCATGAGCATAAACACCCGGAAGGGTCCGAGCTATAAGTATAATAGCTGAAAACATGGTGGTTGACAAAATATAACGGCTGACCTTTTCATCTGCTGCCGAATGTGCTATAATATTCAGGCAACTATGTCCGTTACAAAAATCAACAGATCGGGAGGATACATATGAAGCATATAAAGACCATCAATACACCTGTATCAAAGAAAGACATCAAAAATTCCGGCTGCGGCGAATGCCAGACTTCCTGCCAGTCAGCGTGCAAAACCAGCTGCACCGTGGCAAACCAGAAGTGCGAAAAAAGATAAAAGGCTTTCGGGCTTTTGCAGCGGGAGGCTGTATGCCTCTCGCTGTTATTATGTCCGGATGCGGATGTTTATGCTGTGCTTCGAGCATTTAAGGAAGGGCGGCAGCAGAATGGGGAGAAAGAGATGATACACAAATTCAGTATGCACGGCGCCAATATCGTGCTGGATGTCAACAGCGGCGCCGTACATGTGGTCGATGACCTTGCATATGAGATACTGGACGAACTTGAAAAACCAGATGAAGAAATAGAAGAAAAGTTTTCTGTGAAATATGGCAGAGCTGAAACAAGCGAAGCCCTCTCAGAGCTCAGAAAGCTGCAGGCAGCAGGCCTGTTGATGTCGGAGGATATACTGGAAGAATACCTGGCAGAAAACCCCATATCCAGTGAAGGAGAGCCTGTCGTCAAGGCGCTGTGCCTGCATGTCGCACACGACTGCAATCTCCGGTGCAGGTATTGCTTCGCTTCCACTGGCGATTTCGGGACGGGCAGATCACTGATGCCTGTATCGGTGGCTAAAAAGGCCATCGATTTCCTGATCGAAAAATCAGGTCCCAGGCGCAACCTGGAAGTGGATTTTTTCGGAGGCGAACCTCTGCTGAACTTTGATACTGTCAGGGAGACAGTACTCTATGCGCTGGAAAGAGAGAAAGAGACGGGCAAGAGATTCAGGTTCACACTGACCACGAATGCCGTGCTTCTGAATGAAGAGCACAAAGAATTCATCAACAAATATATGGGGAATGTGGTGCTGAGCCTTGACGGAAGGCCCGAAACAAATGACAGGATGAGGTTCAGGGCAAACGGCAGGGGCACATACGGTGATATCGTTCCCAAAATAAAGGATATGGCTGAATCCAGGGGTCAGGACAATTATTACGTGAGAGGCACATTTACAAGGGAAAACCTGGACTTTTCGAAGGATGTGCTGCACCTGGCCGACCTGGGGTTCAAACAGGTATCGGTGGAACCTGTCGTCGCTGCGAAGGACAGCGGATTTGACCTAAGGCATGAGGATCTTCCCGTACTTTTCAGGGAATACGAAGATCTGGCTATGGAGTATGTCAGAAGATACAGAGAAGGAAGAGGATTCAACTTTTTCCACTTCATGATCGACCTCGAACAGGGACCGTGCCTGATAAAAAGGATGAAGGGCTGCGGCTCCGGACACGAATACCTGGCCGTAACTCCCGAGGGCGATCTGTATCCGTGTCACCAGTTCACAGGCATGGAGCGCTTCAAGCTGGGAAATGTTAATA
>JAAZKL010000422.1 GCA_012799845.1 Clostridiaceae bacterium | reverse complement strand
TCATTACTGTTGCGTTCCCGGCCCGGGCTTATTACACCTGGCCGGTCATTACTGTTGCGTTCCTGGCCCGGGCTTATTACGCCGGGCTGTCATTGCAGCTGCGTTACCGACCCGGCTTTGCACTCAGGCCGATTTGTGATACGATGCTCATATTCAGGAGAGAGACATATGAAACCAGATGAAAAACGCATAGATAAGGATGAGAAATTATCCGGAATATACAGTGAATACAAATACATGTTCCCCGGGAAGGAGTATGTTTTCGGCTGTGGCTGTGTAAGTCCGAAGCTCCTGCTGATCGGCGAGGCTCCGGGGCGTGAAGAGGTGATGTTCTCGCGGCCGTTTTCAGGCGCTGCCGGGAAATGGCTGGACAACTTCCTTCAACTGGCCGGGATAAACAGGGAGGACATCTACATAACCAATGCCATAAAATACAGGCTTTCAAAGCAAAATCCAAAGACGGGAAGGTTATCGAACAGACCCGCGGCCAGGGACGAGATCGAATCCAGCAGGCCTTATCTGCTAGATGAAATCGAGATCATCCGCCCCTGCTGCATCGTGACGCTCGGCAACGTTCCGCTGAGATCGGTGACCGGCAATCACAGGCTGAATATCGGCGAATGCCACGGCACGCCCCTGGAATTGAAACTGAAAGAGAGGGACTATCTGCTGTTCCCGCTCTACCATCCAGCCAGCGTCATATACAACCGCGCACTTGTGCAGGTTTTTGAAAGCGACATACTGAAACTGAGAGAGCTGTCAATGAAGTGGTGACTTTCTCTGCAATGATAGATTTTTCAGGGCAGAGGGATGTCACAGTTTAAGGTACGGTGACACTCCTCTGCAAAGAAGAATTTTTTTAGGGTTGAGGGATGTCACGCGTGTTGTATAAATCCACCGTTTCGAAAAAGGTTTCGATGTTTTCTATCGGTGTTCCCGGAGGTATGTCGCAGCCTGACGAGACGACGAAATTCCTGTATTTGGCTGTCCTGTCCAGCAGATCCCGTGTTTTTTCCCTCACGTCTTCCGGTGTGCCGTTTTTGAAAACCCTGGCAGGATCGACATTTCCGAATGCCAGCCTGTCTTCAGGGATCTGAGGCATTATATCTCCCATATCCACAGCGTTCCCGAAGTGGAATCCCATTGCGCCCGTGGAAAGCATCGAGGTGACCAGTTTGACCGTATTTCCGCAGTTGTGCAGTATCACCATGAAGTAGTCATCCTGCACCGCATCGACGATCATCTTTACATATGACGAAGAGAATTCCTCGCACTGCTCCGGAGCCAAGAGGCCTGCAGCAGGCTCGGCAATGATTATCCCCGCCGCTCCTGATCCCTTGAAGGCCTTAGCATATGAAACAAGGAATTCTGTTGCCTTCCCGAGGATCATATGTACTGTATCAGGCTCATCAAAAAGCGCCACCATCAATTCCGTCATGTCATACAGCCTGCATGCCAGCGAAAAAGGCCCTATATGGCCACCGAAGGACGGCCTGTCATTTATATGCTGCGCGCAGAGGGCTGCGGCTTTCAGATACGCACCCGTCCTTCCCGTTCCGATCCGCGGGATCTTCAGCTCCCTGGCTGACTTCTCATCGAAGATTATGCTCCCGGCCACTGTCGGGACCTCGTTGTCCGAGTACCTGATCGGGCTTCCGAAGGCTTCGGCTTCGACAGAAAGGTCCATTATCGTCATAGCCGCGGCAGACGGGTACTTTTGCGACAGCGCGTAAATGCAGCTGAACTGGTCTTCGCCGTTCCTGATCACATCAGGTATGCTCCTGCCGGAAAGCGCCAGCCCGGGATACGTCATTATCGGCATCGGGACTCTTTTTTCAGACCCCATTATATTGCGGATCCAATCCTTCATATTAAATGTCATGGCTCAGCTCCTTTTCTTCTATTGGTGATATCTCCCTGTCTGAAGGAATGCTTATAAGTGACAGCCTCCTTCTCAGTGGCAGCCTCCTTCTCAGTGGCAACCTTCTTCTCAGGAGAAACACTTGGCGGCGACTTTCTTCATCCCCGGAGAAGCACCTCTTTCGGAAGAGTGTCGCCGTGCTTTTTCACCTTTATCCTACAATAACCGGGAAGATGTTTATATAAATAGATTTCAAAGAATAGTACTATTTTATTATCTTCCATTCT
>JAAZKL010000421.1 GCA_012799845.1 Clostridiaceae bacterium | reverse complement strand
TCCTGCTCCGTCAGCATGCCCGGCTCCGCCAGGTCCGCCAGCGCAGTGTTTTCTTCTATCTGTGATTCTTCATTCATACCCGACAGCACAGTGGTTACGCCCGGCTGGTCCCATAACCAGCGGAAAGCCCAGTCTGCCGGAGTTCTGCTGTACCCTGACGAATCCCATATCTTCCGGATTTCAGGAGGCATCTTCCTGACCAGCGAGCCTCCGCGCAGGGGCTCCATTATCGCTACCCCGATCCCTTTCGATGCAGCATGCTCCAGGCCTTCCCTGCCTGCCTGGAAATGCTCGTCTATGTAATTGTACTGTATCTGGCACATGTCCCACGGATAGTCATCGATAATCGCTTTGAAGTCGTCCTTGTCCCCGTGGTACGAGAACCCGAACCAGCGGATCCTGCCGTCTTCTTTTGCTTTCCTGGCAAACTCCTCTATGCCGAGTTTTTTGAGCCTTTCCCACCCGCCGAGATCATTGACGGCGTGGAGCAGATAATAGTCGACATGATCCGTCCGGAGCTTCTTCAACTGGCTGTTGAGTATGTTATGCATATCCTTTTCGGAATGGACCATGAAAGGCGGAAGCTTGGTCGCTATCCTGACTTTGTCCCTGTATCCCCTGGCCAGTATGTCGCCGAGTATGGATTCGCTCCTTCCGTTGTGGTATATCAGCGCGGTGTCGAAATAGTTCACGCCGCGTTCGATAGCCATAAGTATCTGTCTTTCAGTCCTGCCCAGATCGATCCTGCCGTTTGCGTGGGGAAAGCGCATGCACCCGAAGCCCAGGATCGACACCTCATCCCCCGTTTTTCCCATTTTCCTGTATTTCATCCCTCAGATCCTCCACATTCTGTCTGCCGGTATTGAGCATGCCATATCCGTCGGCTTCCGGCAAATCATGCCTGACGGTTCTGAACGAATTCCCTTTCAGGCATCCTGACCGCGGTAAGCACACCTGTCCTGAAACAGCCTGTATCAATATTGACAGTGTTGTTCCTCCACTCGACTTTATCAACAATGGTATGGCCGTATATCACGGTCGTCCTGCCCCTGTACCCCGCAGCCCAGTCAAGCCTTTCAGGCCTTCCGTCCTCCAGTCTCCGGCCTGTTATGTCCCCGTATATCGCCATAGTCTTTATCCTGCCCCGGAGCTTCCGGTCTTTCGAATCAAGGTCCTGCAGCTCCTCCTTCAGACCCCCGTGCACTACCAGGATATCATTCCTGCAAAGCAGCACATATGGCAGCCCGTCGATAAAATCGATGACCTGGCGTACAAACTCCGGACCTTCCGCCCTGATGGCATCAAGCGTCAACACGACCTCTTCTTTTGCCGTCGTTCCCTTTATTAGCTTTTGCAGTATCTTCTCTTCGTGGTTCCCCCTCACCGACCTTGCCCGTCCGCTTTTTACCGCGTCCATTGCCAGCTTCAGCACTTTCACCGGCTCCGGGCCCCTGTCAGTGAAGTCGCCCAGGAAGACCAGGGTGCGGCCTTCGGGCGATCCGGCGATCAGCCCGTTTTTCTCATCGATCTCATACCCCAGCTTTCGCAGCAGCTCCGCCAGTTCATCGAAACACCCGTGTATATCGCCTATTACATCGATTTTTTCTGCATCCAGTTTTTCGTATATGCGTGATCCTTCAACCGGCATTTCGTCCGTTGTTCCTCCGTTTGCTGCGGCTCCCGGTTCAGAAGCCGTTGTTTCTTATCACGTCCCTGTACCAGTGCGCGCTCTTCTTCATTATCCGCTGCTGCGTTCTGAAATCGACGTATACGAGCCCGAATCTTTTGCTGTAGCCATGGCCCCATTCGAAATTATCCAACAGCGACCAGGCATAATAGCCCCTGACATCCGCACCCGAGCTTATGGCACGGTGTACCTGGCCCAGGTACCTGTAAAGGTAATCCAGGCGGTTGTCATCCTCGACATTTCCCTCGCGGTTGACGATGTCATTGAAAGCCGCGCCGTTTTCGGTAATGAGGATTTTTACCCCCTCGTAATCCCTGTGGAGACGCATGAGCAAATCATGGATGCCCTCGGGATATATCTCCCAGCCCATTTGCGTCCTGTCCCTGCCGGTCATCGTCTCTGCGGCAGGTATCGGCCATAGGGAGCCTTCATATTTTATGAAGCTGCTGTAATAATTATTTACCCCCAGGAAATCGACAGGCTGATGTATCAACTCCATATCGCCGTCGTCCATTTCGGGCAGCAGGCCCATCTCCTGGAAATATGCCATCAGTCCGGCCGGGTATGAGCCTTTCAGGACCGGATCGGCAAACCATCTGTTGAGATACTCGTCATACATCCCTGCCGCCGCTTTGTCATCCTCTTTTTCCGAAGCAGGATAGACAGGGTTCATGTTCAGCGTTATCCCTATTTCGCCGCTGCAGCCCATATCCCTGTACGCTCTGACCGCCTGGCCGTGGGACAGCAGCAGGTGATGCGCCGCCTGCAGGGCAGTCCTGAAATCAGTGATGCCGGGAGCGTGCCTCCCGATCCAGTGCCCGACGAATGCCGCCACCCACGGCTCGTTGTGCGTGATCCATATCGGCACCTGGTCGCCGAGTTTTTCGAACATGTATGCCGCATAATCGGCGAACCATCCGGCAGTGTCCCTGTTCGCCCAGCCGCCCAGGTCCTGCAGTTTCTGGGGCAGATCCCAGTGATAAAGCGTAGCGGCCGGCTTTATGCCGCTTTCATTCAGTTTTTCCGTGAGCCTCCTGTAAAAATCCAGTCCCTTTTGGTTCGGAGTCCCCTTCCCGTCGTGGAATATCCTTGCCCACGATATGGAAAAACGGTATGACTTCAGGCCTATCTCCTTCATTATCCTGATGTCTTCCTCGTACCTGTGGTAATGGTCACAGGCGACATCCCCGGTATGGCCTTCGAAGGTCCTTCCCGGAATGTGGCTGTAGCGGTCCCATATATTCTCTCCCTTGCCGTCCTCCCTGTACGCTCCCTCTATTTGGTACGCGGCAGTTGCAGCGCCCCAGATGAAATCCTTCGGAAACACGTACTGCATAATCTTCTCCTCCTGTCGCTGATATTCGCGGGTAAGTCCGCCGGCTGCCGGCCTGAAAAAGCGCGGCTCTCATCTGTATTTACTTCTGAAGTTCGAAAATCGCTTCCCTGATTACCTCTGACACTGTCGGATGCGGGAACACTATCTTTTTCAGTTCGTCCGCCCGCATCCCCTTTTCTATCATCATCGCCGCGCCATATATGATCTCCGATGAATAGCTCCCGATCATATGGACGCCTATCACAGTCCTCTGCCGCCTGTCGGCAAGGATCTTGCAGATCCCGTCCCCTCTCTCGTTTTCGGCGGAATACCTTCCGCTGTATGTCATAGGGAGCCTAACAGTCTCGAAGCCGATCCCCTTATCAGCGGCCGATGCTTCCGTCTCACCGACTCCGGCTGCTTCGGGATCGGTATATATGACTGAAGGTATGGCGTCATACCGCATCGTGTCTTCTATCCCAAGGATGTCGTTGACGCAGACCTCAGCCTCCCGGTATGCCGTATGCGCAAGCATCGAAATGCCGTTAACGTCGCCCGCGGCATATACGCCCGGGACATTTGTCCGGCAGTGATGGTCGGTGATGATCCGTCCTTTTTCCGTCGCAACACCTATATCTTCAAGTCCAAGGCCCTCTGTCGCCGGCCTTCTTCCTATGCTCACAAGTACCTTGCCGGCGTTGATGAATCCCTGCCCGCCGCTGTGGTCTGAGATGGATGTATAGACCACCCCGTCGTCCCTAATCTCAGTGACCCGGCTGTTCAACAGGAAATCGATGCCCCTCTTCGAAAGATTCTTCTGCAGGATGCCGGAAATCTCCATGTCGATGGAACCGCCGACATGGTCCAGCATTTCCAGTACCGTCACATGGCTGCCTGCGGCATTGAAGTACGAGGCCATCTCAAGGCCAACGACGCCTCCGCCTATTACCACAAGGGATCCGGGTACTTCCCGAAGTTCAAATATCTCCCTGTTCGTCATAACACGGCCGGAATCAAGTCCTTCCTTCAGCCCGGGCAGGTCGGGCAGCACCGGTACCGATCCCGCTGCGATCAGGATGCGGCGGCCTGTATGTATCTCATCACCGATCCTTATATCAAAGACTGTACTGCCATCGGCGCCGTCGGTCCTCATCCCGGCTATCACCGCAGCACCTTCGGCCACGGTAACTCCGCTCTGCCTGAGCCTGGCTTTCACACCTGCAGCAAGCGTCCTCACCACTTTGTTTTTCCTGTCTGTGACCTTTCCATGATCCAATACTGCATTTTCAACGACTATGCCGTACTTCTCCCCGTGGACGGCGCCATGGAAAAGTTTCGCGCTGTAGAGCAGGGTTTTTGAAGGTATGCATCCCTCATTCAGGCAGACTCCCCCAATGTGCCTTTTCTCCGCCAGCAGTATCTTAAGTCCTGATTTTCCGGCCAGTTCCGCGGCATGATAACCTGCCGGCCCTCCTCCTATTACGATCAGATCATATATCAATCCTGACACTCCCCGTCCAAACCAATAGTGACGCCCTGGGCGTCACTATTTTTCTTTATCGATGTTATACTTTATCCCTGTATTCGAACGCCTGCACTGCAGCATGCGGATGATCCCGTTGCCCGCAGACTTCTGCTTCCCACATGCTTCTGACGCAAGCAGGACCCGTCAGAATTCAGGCTCGATCAGGCCGTAATTCCCATCCTTGCGCCTGTAGACCACATTGACCTGGTTGGTTTCAGCGTTGGTGAACATGAAAAATTCATGCCCGAGCAGGTTCATCTGCAGTATGGCTTCATCCACCGGCATAGGCTTTACAGCGAACCTTTTCGTACGCACTACCCTGAATTCCTTCTCTTCTTCCACATCCTCGGTGCCCGGGCGGAATGCGTCAGGCTGCTCCAGTATTCCCTCGTGCAGCCTTTTTGCCAACCTGGTCTTGTTCTTCCTTATCTGCCTTTCGAGAATGTCCTGTGCCTTATCGATGCATGCATACATATCGTCTCCGGCCACTTCCGCACGCAGAGTGATCCCGCCCGTAATGATAGTGACCTCAAGTATGTGCCTGTTCCTCTGCACGCTCATCGTAACCTGGGCTTCAGTACCGGGTCTGAAGAATTTGTCCAGCTTGCCCAGCTTTTTATTTACTCTCTCCTTTAGAGCATCTGTTACATCGAAGTTCTTTCCAGTGATTTTCAGATTCATAGTTCGTGCCCCTTTCATAATCAGTATTTATTCATGATCAGTGCTGACATTTCCGACATGCGCACCGGGAACCGATATGCCGGCGCCCCGTGTTCAATATGGTATTATTATGTGACATATATTTGTATTCAACAACGGGTATCATAATTCCTTCCAAAATTGTTGCTATATTTGCCGATATATATACATTTTTCACCAACGCGCCCCAATCGTTGTCATATCAGGACCTGCCGCCCTGGTGGACAGATATTCACAAAACACCTGTTTTGTGAGTATTCTCCTGTGGAATATGTGGATAAGCATGTGAATAACTACTTATCAGGCTATCCGGAGGTGTGGATAATATTTCGGAGCAAAATTTGCCGCTGTTGTTCAGCTATAGCTGCAAAGCCTTAAAAACAAGCATTCCTCCCCACGCAGTCACAGCCCTGTGAAAATTATTCACAGGGCTCATGCCATGCACAAGGTTTCCCAGTTATGTACGGGTCAGATCCGGTCTTTATAACTGATCGCGTTTGGAAAAACACTCGCTGCAATAAACAGGCTTATCCAGGCGCGGCTTGAAAGGCACTTTTGCTTCTTTTCCACACTCTGCACATACTGCGTCAAACATTTCCCTTTTTGCGCCATTGTCATACCGGGATTTCCTTGCTGCCCTGCATTCTTTACATCTTCCGGGTTCGTTCTGAAAACCCCTTGCCGCAAAAAACTCCTGCTCTCCCGCAGTAAATACGAACTCCTGTCCACAATCCTTGCATACCAGCGTTTTGTCTTCGAACATTTCGGTCCCCTCGCTTTTGTATCTCTGCTGACGCAGTATATACACAGATTTTACGGCCGGCAGCAAAACTGCCGGTCAAACATTTACATTATATTACTATATCGCTTATATATCAAGCTTTTTCGCAGTTTTCCGGCTTATACCGCATCTCCGCAAGACGGACGGCCAGGCCCGTCATCATTGTCCCAGCAGTGCCGGTACAGCCTCATCCGGCATGAGCAATGCTCTATACGGCATCTTTTGGTTGCAGGTATATGCCCGCTGCAGTCACCTGTTACTACAGGCACCCCCAGTTATAAGCCCACTCTGACTGTCCGGACGCCTTTGTCAGGTATGATCCTGACACCCATATCCGCAGCCTCGGCGCGACCCCCTTCGACCGAAGATACTTTTTCAAGGCCCCTAAGGACAGCAGACCATTGCCTGTCGTGGCCTCCGGCGGCAGTTTCCATGCTGATCGCGTTCCCGCTCCTCGATGCCCTGAACTCCAGGACCTTTTGCCCGCTGGTGTCATAGATCACGGAATCCGCGCAGGCCCCGTCGGAAAGCTCGAATATGTGGAACTCCACGCCGTCCGCATAATCGTAATCCGGCCTGTCGTCGATTTTCCCGAATGGTATCACGGAGTCCTGCCTTGCCAGCAGCGGAAGGCTCATGTAACCATGTTTCTCATTCCTCCAGCCGCCGCCTTCGGTCTTTTCACCGCTGATCAGGCTGGTCCATTTCCCCGCCGGCAAATAATACTGTGCCGTGCTTTCATCATTGAATATCGGCGCCACCAGCAGCGAATCCCCAAGCATGTATTGCTGGTCAAGGTACAGACAGGTCGGGTCTTCCGGGAATTCGAGGAACATCGCCCTCATGGTCGGGATCCCTTTGTAAGCCGCATCACACGCGGCGCTGAAAATGTAAGGCATCAGCCTGCACTTGAGTTTAGTGAAAAATCTCAGCACATCCACCGCTTCCTCGTCAAACAGCCAGGGCACCCTGTAGGATTCATTGCCGTGCAGCCTGCTGTGGGACGAGAGCAGTCCGAATGCGGTCCAGCGCTTGTAGATGTCCGGCGGCGCAGTCCTTTCGAATCCGCTTATATCATGGCTCCAGAAGCCGAAGCCGGACAGGCACAGCGACAGGCCGCCGCGAAGGGTCTCGGCCATGGAATCGTAGTTCGCCGAGCAGTCTCCGCCCCAGTGGACCGGGAACTTCTGCCCTCCGGCGGTGGCAGACCGCGCAAAAAGTACAGCCTCGTTCCGTCCGCGCTTTTCTTCCAGGACTTCAAATACGGACCGGTTGAAAAGATGAGTATAGTAGTTGTGCATCAGGACCGGGTCGGAACCGTCATGATATGCCACATCCGTGGGTATCCTCTCGCCAAAATCGGTCTTGAAGCAGTCGACGCCCATATCCAGCAGCTTCCTGAGCTTGTCCTTGTACCATTCGGCAGCGTCCGGATTCGTAAAGTCGACTATGCCCATGCCCGCCTGCCATCTGTCCCACTGCCAGACAGTACCGTCGGGCTTTTTCAGCAGGTATCCCATTTCCATGCCCTCGTCGAACAGGTGTGATTTTTGAGCTATGTATGGGTTGATCCAGACACATATCTTAAGGCCCCTTTCCTTCAGCCGCCTGAGCATCGCCTCGGGATCCGGGAACACATCCCTGTCCCACGTGAAGTCGCACCACTGGCTCTCCTTCATCCAGAAGCAGTCGAAATGGAACACGTGCAGCGGTATGTCCCGCTGTGCCATACCGTCGATAAAGCTGGTCACAGTCCCTTCGTCGTAACTGGTGGTGAACGATGTGGTCAGCCACAGGCCGAAGGACCACGCGGGCGGGAGCGCCGGCCTTCCGGTGAGCAGAGTGTAGTTGGAGAGGACGTCCTTCGGAGACGCTCCGCCAATGACGAAATACTCCAGCGATTCTCCCGGCACGCTGAACTGCACCTTCGACACTGTTTCAGAGCCTATCTCATACGAAACCTTTCCGGTATTGTTGACGAATACTCCATAGCTCCTGCTGGAAATGTAGAACGGGACATTTTTGTAAGCCTGCTCACTGCTGGTGCCTCCGTCCTCATTCCAGATATCCACGACCTGCCCGTTCTTAATAAATGGTGTGAACCGCTCGCCCAGGCCATATATGTATTCTCCGACGCCAAGGTCAAGCTGTTCGCGCATATAGGCTCCTTCGCCGGCTACTGTCAGATACCCGGTATTCCTGTGACCGTTTCCTGTTATCCTCTTCCCGTCGTATAAAAAGTCCATGCTCCAGCCGCCTGTCTTCCTCAGCCTCATGACAAGCCTTCCGGACGTCATGGTGATATATTCGTCATCCTGTGTTATCACAGGTGAATAGCCTTCTTCTTTGTAAAGCTCGAATTTGGGCCCTTTGGGCAGCCCGCCCTTGAAATGGTACACTTTCACGCCGATCACACCCGCAAACGGCGAAGAGAATTCATATGTCAGCATGGGACCGTCGAGCGTATCTCCCCTGTGCCTGACCGGCCTCGTGGCGACAAACAGCTTCAGTGTGCCATCACAGATCCTGATGTCCCTTATTTCCGCAGGAGAAGCCAAAGTAACGCCATCCTTCAGCAGCCAGTAACCATTGGAAAATTTCATAACGATACCTCCCGTAATCACATAAATAGTACCAGGTCCGGACCGATCTGCAGGATGTTGCAGGAAATCGATCACTATAATATAATTTTATTGATACCGATGCATAAATTCTTACTTTATTTTGATAATTACTATTACTTTTTTGATATAGGCGGTCTATATGGATAAATTGCTGCTGAAAGAGGACAGGGTCCACGGCGACGTGTCGTTCCCGCTGGGCTCATACTATATGGAAATACCGTCCGGCTCCGTCGTACTGGACTGCCACTGGCATGAGGAAATGGAGTTCCTGCTGGTGACCTCGGGGAAAGCGCAGTTCAGGATAGAAACCGATTATTACGAGGTCAGTGAGGGCGAATGCATTTTCATCAACAGCGGAGAACTGCACGCCGGATTCCAGGCCGACGGATCCCCGTGCACTTACAGGGCTGTGGTTTTCAGCCCTTCACTGCTTTACAGCAGTTCTTTCGATCTGACCAGGACCAACTATGTGGATCCGATATTGAAAAACTCGCTCATCGTAAAAAGGCATATAACAGCGTCTCCGGGATGGCAGTCCGAACTGCTTGGCAGGCTGGAGAAGCTGCTCGGGTATCTGCGCGGCAAGCCTCCGGCATATGAACTGCTGGTAAAATCGGAACTGTTCGGCATCTTTGCACTGCTGTCGGCCAACTGCGTATCCGCGGCAAATACTCCTGAACGGAGCCAGGATCATTTCAGGCTGGAGAAACTGAAAACGGCACTTAAATATATACAGGACAATTATTCAAAAAAGATAAGCACCCTCGACATAGCTGCCTGTGTCGATATGAGCGAAGGCCATTTTTGCAGGATATTCAAACACTATGTGAAGAAGACCCCTGTCGAGTATCTGAACTATTACAGGATCACGAGAGCCGCAAGGCTCCTTGAGGAAACCGGGATGAAGGTGCTGGAAGTGGCAATGGAAGTGGGCTTCGACAATATGAGCTACTTCACGGGGCTCTTCAGGCGCCATATGGGCATGCCCCCTTCAAAATACAGGAATGCCAGGTACAGAGCCGTGGAATGACGAATGTTGTTGATAAGAAAAGGGCTGTCCGATGAGGTCCGTCAGACAGGCCCTTTATTTATACTGTCGTCGTTTTCGGCAAGCAGCTATTATCTTTAGCCGTCATTCTCTGCAGGCAGCCATTCCAGGCAAGCGGCCATTATCTCCAGTCGTCATTCCAGCAGACGGTCATTATCTCAAGTCGTCATTCCAGGCATACAGCCATCATCTCAGGAAATCCATGCTCTGAAGCTCACCCGAGCTCGACTACGACCTGCGACCTGGTTCCTGCAGGCTGCACAGGGATCCTGTCGACCTCTTTACCGTCCAGTGTTATCTTTTTGACCCCGCAGCACACATGCGACGGATTCCTGACCTCGATCCCGTACTCTGCTCCCCGGAATATCCTCTTTGCCCTGAAGCCGTCCCATGACGACGGGATGCACGGATCGACTATGAGGCAGTCATAACCCGGCCGGATGCCAAGTATGTACTGACTGGACGCGACCATGTTCCACGCAGCGGTGCCGCTCAGCCATGAGTTCCTGCCTATTCCGAACTGCGGGTGCTCCTTGCCAAGTATATTCTGTGCGTAGACATAAGGTTCGACTTCGAAGTGGTCCGCATCGTCATTGCGCTTTGCCGGGAGTATCTGCTTGTAATACTCGAAGGCCCTGTCGCCGTTGCCTTCCATTATCTCGGCGATCATTACCCACGGGTTGGTGTGGCAGAATATGCCGCCGTTTTCCTTTGCCCCCGGGGGATACGTGGTGATGCCGCCCTTGGTGTGGTCATGCTGCGTATAAGACGGGTACATGGCGACGATGCCATATTTCGTATTGAGATACTTGTTGATTGATTCCAGGCAGAGGCGTGCGCGTTCCCTGTCAGCAACGTCTCCGAGTATCGCCCATGACTGCGAGTTGATGAATATCTTGCCGAAGGTGTTCTCTTTCGAACCCAGCGGCCTGCTTTCATCGTCGAATGCTCTCACATACCATTCGCCGTCCCAGCAGGTCTCATTGATGGCATCCTTCATCCGCCCGAACATATCCTGGAACCTTGCGGCATCCTCGTTCCTGCCGAGGTATTCAGCAAGCTCCGTCATCTCGTTGGCCGCCCTGCAGAAGAGCATCGACGTGAAGACGCTTTCAGCGACGCCCTTGCCGGTATCCAGGTTCAGTGTGTCGTTCCAGTCGGCACGGCCTGCCAGCGCTATGTTGTGCGGTCCTTTCCACGTGTCGGTGAATTCCAGCGCCCTGATCAGGTGTTCCCAGACTGTGCCCTCGGTCTTTTTGTCGTTGTAGAACACTTTCTGATCCAGGAAAGCAAAGTCGCCGGTCTCCTTCACATAAACATTTACGGCAAGGATAAGCCACAGGTGGTCATCGGAGTACCAGTCGAATTTCTTGACCGGAGCGTCTCCCACCCCGCCCTCTCCCGTCAGCGGGAAGAACAAATGATACGCGCGCCCGTCCGTGTACTGGCACTGCAGGAGCTTTACGATAAGGCCCTTTGCCTCGTCCGGGATAGTATGCATGACACCCAGGGTATCCTGCGCGCTGTCCCTTATGCCCATGCCTCTTCCAAGGCCAAGCTGGTACATCGACACAAACCTGGACCAGTTGAAGGTCGTCTTGCTCTGGTACTGGTTCCACATGTTCACGAACAGGTTCATCTCGCGGTCAGGAGTATCGACATGCAGCTTGCTTATGTAATCCTCCCAGTATTCGTTCAGGCGCCTGAACGCTGCCTTTGCTTCGGCGGGATCCAGGTAGGACTGTATCTGTTTTCTTATCTCATCCCTGTTGTCAGTGTATCCGAGGATGAACACGATCTCCTTCGTTTCGCCGCGGTCAAGCTCTACCTCATTACAGAATGCTCCCACGCCGTTCGTCCTGCGTGATATGGAATTGGAGCACGCCCCCTGCTCGACAGCTATGGGGTTCGACTCGGAGCGGTATTTCCCGATGAAGGTCTCGAGGTTGCAGTCATAGCTGGAAACTTCAGCGCCGGTCGCGAAGAATGAAGCGCTCCCGCTGATATAGTGCGGATACCATGTGATTATGCCGTCATTATAGCGGCACTGGTTGATCTGCTGTACCCAGTCCACATTCTGCTGGTCCATGACCGCGTCCCAGAAGCAGAACTCGGCATAGCTGAAGATCTGGAGCTTTTTGGGCACATTCAGTGTGTTCCTGATCTGCAGGAACCATATTTCAAAGTCCCTGTCATCCGGCACGAAATAAGTCAGGCTTGCCGTGATCCCCTTATATTCTCCCTCCAGCACGGTATATCCCATGCCGTGCCTGCACAGGTAGCTGTCCAGCTTCGTGCCCGAAGGCTGGTATCCCGGGTTCCAGTACTCGCCGGTGGCGGCGTCCCTGATATATATGTATCTTCCGGGCCTGTCCATGGGTATGCTGTTGTAGCGGTACCTGGTGATCCTCCTGTTCTGGGGATCCTTGTGGAAACTGTAGCCCCCGCCCGTCTGCGTGATAATTCCTCCGTATTTCCCGCTTCCGATATAATTGATCCACGGTGTCGGAGTATCAGGTCTGGTTATGACATATTCCTTCGCGGCTTCATCAAAATAACCGTACTTCATGGCTGCTTCGACCTCCCATCTGTTTCCTTGTCTGATGCATATATGATATAAGGTAATTATATAATACAATTGAAAAATGTAAAATGATTCTATATAATTGTTGTAGCCGGGAGCTATGGCAGACCGGCATTTTGACCGAATATTATTCGGGGAAGGGGATGCTCTGTATGAATGCCTATGTCAACATCAGCAAGGAACTGCGCGGCCTTTTCAGCACCAATAAAATATTCAGATATCTGCTGCCGCTGGATGTCGTTATCATGTTCGCAGGTCTCATCCTTATTTTCATGAACGTCACGCTGAACATAAACATCGGAGGATTTTTAGGCGCACTGGCTTACTGGGCTTTTATAGTCGGGCTGCTGCTTACGTACGCCAGCCTGAAGGAACGGCCCCTGTATATCGGGCTGCTCGGATACGGAGCCATATACCTGATAAGCTTCCTGACATTGCTGTTCCGCAGCGGATACTTCAGCTGTGCAAGCCTTTTCAGATTCGCTGTTTACGCGGGTTTGGGCTTTCTCCTTCTGAGGAAGACCCTTGGAAAGTCGTCATAAGGCGCCGGCGCGAACAGGCTCAGGTATTCCTTAGTTCATTTCAGAAAAAAGGGCTGTCCAAAAGGTTTTGACCCGGAGGACGCCCTTTTTGTTTATTCCCGTCTTATCGCAACAGGTACGGCAGCCATTATTTTCAGACAGGCTCTTTGTTAAATTTTATTAGAATATCTATTGACATATAATATTATACAATGTATAGTATTATTCGTAAGGCAGTATTGCAGTGACATCAGTGCAAAACGTTGACATGCATCAGGCAGCCAACATGAAAGGTAGTGAACGGTATGAAATCAATGGTGCTTATCACAGGAGCAGCAGGCGGACTCGGGAAGGCCTTTGCGGTGGAATGCGCAAGCCGCGGATTCAACATGTTCCTTACGGACATCCAGGAAGCGCCGCTGGCGAGGCTCTCCGAAAGCCTAATGAACACATACGGCATAAGCGTACATTATTACAGGTGCGATCTGACAGATGCGGGTTCCAGGACCGAGCTTCTTGAGCACATCAGGTCCCGCGGCTTTACGTTCAGTTTCCT
>JAAZKL010000049.1 GCA_012799845.1 Clostridiaceae bacterium | reverse complement strand
GGCGAAAAAAGAAACCAAACTCCAGTCACTTGTTGACTTATTGGCATCGAAAGCACAGAGGATCTTTATCCAGATGCACAACTCCCCGGACCCCGATTCGATAGGAAGCGCCTTCGGCCTGCAGTATCTGCTGCAAAAAGCCGGTATCAGCGCTGACATATGCTACCGCGGCGAAATCGAGAAATACAGTACCAGCAGGATGATCGAGCTCCTGGGCATATCGCTGAATAATATCAGAGAAATACCCGATATGACTGAAGATGACTGTATAGTGCTGGTGGATTCACAGAAGGGCAATTCCAACGTGACAGATTTCATAGGCAATGAAATAGCCTCGATAGACCATCATCCCACATTCCAGAAAATCGGCTATTCGTTTGAGGATATAAGGCCGTGGGTAGGAGCATGCTCATCGATCATTGCGGAGTATTTCGCGGAAAATGATGTGAAATTGCCTGAGAACGTCGCGACCGCTCTCCTTTACGGCATCAAGACCGATACGCTGGATCTGTCGAGGGGCGTCAGCGACCTGGACCTGGACATGTTCTATATGCTTTACAAGGCTGCCGATATCGAACTGCTGAACCTGATACAGATAAACAAGCTCCAGTTCAGCGATCTGAATGCGTACAGCAATGCGATAAAGAACATTAAGATATACGGGAACGTCGGAATCGCATACATTGGGAACGACTGTCCGGATTCCCTGATCGGCACAGTATCGGATTTCATCATGTCCCTGAAGGAAGTCGAACTGTCGATAGTGTATTCAAAGCGAAAAGAAGGAGTCAAGTTCTCTGTCAGGAATGAAACCTCCCATTACGACGCCGGGAAGCTCATCGTGGAGATACTGAACGGATTCGGCAGCGGCGGGGGGCACAAATCAATGGCAGGCGGTTTTATCCCGAACGCGTCGCTCCGGGAAAACTGGTCTACCTTCCATTCCTTCCTTGAAAACAGGATACTTGATACCCTGAATATATAGGACCTGATCCGGAGGAACATATAAGACCTGATCCGGAGGGTCTGAATATATAGTATCGACTCGGAGGGTCTGAACATACAGGACCCGACTCTGAACATACAGGACCCGACCCGGAACTCTGCCCTCACAGCACCTTTGACAGGAATTCCCTTGCCCGCGGGTTCTGCGGATCGGAGAAAAACCTGTCCGGCGTATTTTCTTCGAGGATCTGCCCGTCATCCATGAACAATACCCTTGTGGCAACTTCCCTGGCGAAGCCCATCTCATGGGTAACTATCACCATGGTCATGCCTTCGTCCGCCAGCTGTCTGATCAGATCCAACACCTCTCCCACCATCTCGGGGTCAAGGGCCGATGTGGGTTCATCGAAAAGGATCACCTTCGGGTTCATTGCCAGTGCACGTATTATGGCTATCCTCTGTTTCTGGCCTCCCGAAAGCGTGGAAGGATACGCGTCGGCTTTGTCTTCGATCCCAATCCTCTTCAGAAGGCGGAGGGCATTTTCCCTCACTTCCTGCTTTATTTGCTGCCTGGTGGTGTTCGTTTCGTAAAGAGGCTTTTTGTTCCCCGCAAAGAGATTATATATCTTTATGAACACATTTTTGATCTTCTTCTTCCGGAGTTCGGTGAGCCTGATATGGAGCGGCGCCAGCATAATGTTCCCCAGCACCGTCTTGTTGTTGAACAGGTTGAACTGCTGGAAAACCATCCCCATGTGCCGTCTGTGTATGTTTATGTCGACCTTCATGTCGGCAATATCGACGCCTTCGAATATTATGGAGCCAGAAGTGGGATCTTCAAGGCAGTTGAGGCAGCGCAGGAACGTACTTTTGCCGCTTCCGGAGGGCCCCACGACAACGACCTTCTCGCCTTCCCTGATGGTGGTCGTGATTCCCTTAAGCACCTCGAGCCCGCCGAAACTTTTTCTGAGATCAATTACGTCTATCACTTTTTCTCAGGCTCCTTTCCATTATTCTGACAAACATCGCGATAACCATGACCAGAACGATATATATAAGCGCCATCACCAGGTAAGGAACCATGAACTCATAGTTGTTCGAGCCGATGTAGCTGAATGCAACATATAGGTCCGCTGCCCCGACAAAGCTTACCACCGAAGTCTCTTTTACCAGGACTATCAGTTCATTGCCCAACGTAGGCAGTATATTCTTTACCGCCTGGGGAACGACGATCTTCATCATCGTTACGGTGTAACTCAGGCCAACCGCACGCCCCGCTTCCATCTGCCCCGGGTCTACGGACAGTATCCCGCCTCTCATTATCTCAGATACATACGCTCCGCTGTTGAGCCCGAATACCAGGATGCAAACATTGACGGGCGGCATGTTTACGCCGAGCAGCGGCAACACGACATAATAAGTCACCAGTAACTGGACGACTATGGGTGTGCCCCTGAACAGCCCGACATAAAATGCGCATAACCCGTCAAGTATCCTCGGCAGCCTCTTATATTTCGGCATAACCTCGATGGCAGCGATCACCGTTCCGATGACGATGCCTATCACGAGACCGGCAACGGCTATCGTCAGGGTGTTCTGAAGCCCGGTCAGCACCTTTGTGTAGCCGTTTTGGTTTAAGAAAACCTCCCAGAATCTAGCTATCTTCTTATCAAAATTCCCCATTGCTGTACCCTTAGATATTTATTTGACTGATCTACACTTTTTCAGGCCTGATGCCCAGCCGGAACCGGTGAGACATCGGACCCTATGCATCGATACATCTCTGGTAGGATCCATCGTTCAGTCATGGTCAGTTCATTTCATTCATTGCTTCTGTTATACATTTTGCCGGAGCTTCATCTATAATGACCGCATCCAGGTTGCCGTTGAGCATGTCCTGTACTGCCAGCGAGCCTGATTTGTAGCCCTTGCACTCGACATTATATCCCGGGAAGCCCCATTCCTCATCGCCACGGACATAGAACTCGCCGGTAGTGCCGATCTGTACGCCTATCTTGTTGTTCGCGCTGAATCCGTTCAATACGGCTTCCGCGTCTTCCTTCGTCTTGCAGTTGTCGAATTTCTTATCGGAAGACTTCACGATCAGCATCTGGGCTGCATCATAATATTTGTCCGAGAACGTTACGTATTCTTTTCTCTCTTCCTTTATCGTGAGGCCGGCCATTGCGATGTCCGCTTTGCCCTGGCCTACGGAAAGACATACGGCGTCAAAGTCCATATTGCTGATGACAAGCTCTTTCCCAAGATGCTTCGCAAGCAGATCTGCGATCTCCATGTCGATCCCGAGGTACTTGTCACCGGACATATATTCAAAAGGTTCGAACGCCGCGTTGGTAGCCACAACGAGCTGATCCTTCGACGGGTCGGGTTCCGCTGATGTGACCGGTGTCGGAGTCCCGTCGCCAAAATAGTTGTTGAGTATCTTGTCAAACGTTCCGTCAGACTTGATCTTCGCGATGAACTTGTTCACTTCTTCCAGTAGCTCCGGCTGGCTCTTGTCCACGCCGAATGCATACTCCTCTTCCGTCAGCGGTATATCGATGACCTTGACGACACCAGCCCCGCCGGCGGATTTGGTGCCGCCGCCGCAGCCTGCCAGTAAGCCGACCATAAGTACTGCCAAGGCAGCAAGAAGTGCAATTAGTCTTTTCATAACATTCTCTCCTTTTTTGTGCAATAATGATGCATATTTATTCTCTTTATGCATCTTTTCTGAATAATTATAAGTTATATCAATAATGTATATTAGTCAACACCAAATTATATGTCTGCACCAGGCTGAGCCTGGTGCACTGTGGTATAACTATTCATGATGACGTATATTTATGCACAATCGATTACCTTCCGCCTTCAACATGTTACTTTTTCAGTGTCAGGGTGCCGAACACGGACGTATCCTGGTATCCGTTGCCGGAAACGTCGTTCCAGTTTGCAACGCTTATCCTGATACCGTCCTTCGCATCGTTTATCTGTGCATCAAAACCTATCTGCATGTCAGCCTTCGGAGTTATGGTCCTGAATGGTATCTTCATCTCAACGATGTAATGCGAACCTGAAACTTTGACAGCGGATTCGAACCCCTCGCTGATGCTCTCCGGGTTGAATGTCGCAGTGTTCTCATAATTCACCCTGTACTGCCCGTCGTCCTCCTGGTAGAAGGTGGTCTTCGCGTTGTTTTCATCCACGAACACCTCCACCGAATCCTGCTCCCACGGGTTCGCATTGGCTTTGTCAAGCTGCGGGTCATTCACATACATAAGCACATACAGGTTCTTCTCGTCCCACAGGACCCTTGCCGTTCCGGTGGCCCCTTCCCACGCCATCTGGTACCTGTTGAGCTGCAAAGCGGGCGCCTTGCTCCAGATGGAGTCTGACTCTCCATCTATGACGGGAGTGCCGTATCTCGCAACCGAACGGTTCGATTCAAAGGTTTCGAGCCTGTTTTCGCTCATGAACTTCTCCGGATCTATAACTCCGTAATAAGCGGATTTAGCCTGCAGGTTCCTGTCGAACAGCGTCGGATTCATGGAAGATCTCCAACTCGTTCCGTCATCCATGCCCCAGAAAGTCACACGCACTATGTTGTCGGAGTACTTTTTGAAGATCCTGAACAGCTCGGCGTACAGGTAACCCTGCTGGATGGCCTCTTTCTCTGTCAGTTCATGGTTGGTTCCCGCCATGATATCCAGTTCGGTTATGCTTACCTCCACGCCCAGTGAAATGAACCTCTCCAGGGACAATTCCACATTGGCCGGGTTCGTGTTCAGAGAATAGTGCCCCTGCATGCCTACACCGTCGATGAGCAACTTGCCGGGATTGCTCTTCTGGTATTTTTCGTTCAGCTCTTTGACCATGCTGTAAACTGCCCGGGATTTGTTCTGGTTGTCGAGGTTGTAATCATTGTAATACAACTTGATATCCCATTCGGGATGGGCATCCAGGACTTCTCTCGCCGCAAGGAAGGCCTGTTCCACGTAATCATCTCCGATAGCATGGTACCACGGGGATTTGCGGAGCGCATTCCTCCAGTCCTCCGGGTTTGACGGATTGTCATTCATGGCTTCGTTCAAGACATCCCATGAAATGACCTTGTCTCCGAAATGCTCCATTACGGTTTTTATATGGGTCCTCAGGTTCTCAAGAGCCTCTTCGCGGCCTAGATAAACATCCTTTGCCGACTGGTTCATCCACTGCGGCGACTGGTTGTGCCAGACAAGCGTATGTCCGTGTATTTTGAGTCCTGCTTTCTGCACATTCTCGACCATTATGTCGGCAATGCTGAACGAAAAGCTGCCTTTTGTGCGCTGCAGCGATTCCGGCTTCATCTCGTTGCCGAAAGTGACCACATTATGGTGCATCTTCAGAAGCTCCATCCTGACGCCGAATGTATCCTGGAGGGATATCGCGTTTCCGATCAGAAAATCATTCTTATATACATCCTTTATAGGCTCGAGCTCCGTCTGTATACCCTGCACAGCCTTTCCTGCAAGCTCCGCTGTAACATCGTCTATGTAGAATGATGCGTTGGGACTGGAGCTTTCCACATATATCGTTATGTAATCGCTTTTCATACTATAGCGGTACAGGCCTTCGAGCTTCACCCATCCGCTCCCGGTGCTGACATTTTGCTGAGTGATATTGGCATAAGTGGCGCTGCTTCCGTTCCCTATCTGCGTGGAAAGCGTGATCTGTGCGCTCGCAGGTTCGATGAGCTTCACATATGCCGAGAATTTGTACTCGCCGCCTTCTTCCACATATTTATCGATCCTCAGCGACGGTCCGTGCCACGATTCGGACCTGTTTTCCACCTTCAGCGAATATTTCCCGTCTTTCGTCGCATTCTCCTCATCCGTCACGGTAAGACGTTCAGAGCCTCCCCTGCCTGAAAAGCCCTGGGCGGTTTTATCCTCAAAATCGATAGTGGCAAATACCGCATTCGGGCTGCCGGATCTTCCGGAGCCTTCAGAACTGCCGGCCTGGCTCCCCGCGCTGTCACCTGCGTCCGCCTGGCTGTCTCCGCTATCCGCCGCATCACCGGCATCAGCTGCATCGCCGCTGTCCGCAGTATCGCCGCTGCTGTCACCCTGCGACGCCTGCTCATCACTGCCACTGCTGGTATCGCCCGGCCTGGAGTCCCCGCTGTCAGTGCCTGCATTCCCTTCCACCGATTCCTTGCCGGGATCTGCTCCATCCTCATTCTTTGACGTCTCCTGTCCGCACGATGCCATAATCATCATGACCATGCAGACAACCACAAAAAGTGCTATTTTCTTTCCGATTCTCTTTAAGTTTGTTCCTCCCAAAACCGAACACCTCCGCCGCTCCGATAATGCCGATCTTTAAACCGGGTCTATTGTCTGTTGACATATGTATACCTAACAGTATAAGTATATCATTGGATGAGTCATTTTTCCAACACAGGACAAATTTCGGGCAATTTCTGCGACCTGCATTTGTTTGACAACATTGTCCGGGGGTCATAAAATAAAGACAGGCGGCATTTTTTGAGCTCATTTCCAATTTCCCCGGGTTTGCAGGTATTCCCGGCCGCTCTGCGGGCAATATCGATACAGCATCAACGATGCCGGCAACTAATCTTAACAGGGAGGATCCGAATATGAAAACTTGGAACGGTTACATGAGGGGTATCAATCTGGGCGGCTGGATTTCGCAGTGTCCGCGCGAACAATCCCACTACGACAGCTTTATAACCGAAAAAGACATACAGGCTATCGCCTCATGGGGACTTGATCATGTCCGTCTGCCGATCGACAATGACGTGGTTTCCGACGAAGAAGGGCGATTCACGGAAGGCATAAAGTACGTGGACCACTGCATTGAATGGTGCAGGGACAACGGCCTGAATATTATCCTTGATCTGCACAAAGCGCCGGGCTATGCCTTTTATGATCCAAACAGCACGCTTTTTGAGGATGCCCATGTGCAGGATACCTTCATAAACCTGTGGAGGGAGTTTGCGGCAAGGTACGGCGGATCCAGTGATTTCGTATCATTCGAACTGCTCAACGAAGTGGTCGACGCTGAAAGCAGTCTCTGGAACAGCCTTGTAAGAAGAGTCATATGCGAAATACGCGAAACAGCTCCCGATATAAAGATCGTAATTGGAGGGATACGGTGGAACAGCGCCAGTACCCTTGAATTGCTGAACCCTCCGTATGACGAAAACATCGTATTCACGTTCCATTTCTATGATCCGTTCCTGTTCACGCACCAGGGGGCGCAGTGGATAAAGCCATTGTCCAGGCTGGCCATGCTGTATCCGGGAAACATCAGGGATTACCGCAGGACAGTAAAGAAACTCAATTCCTATGATTCGGAGTATTTTACCGTTCCCGAAATGGGCAGGGATTACCTGGTCAGGAGAATGTCGCCTGCTTTGAGCATGGCAAAAAAGTATGATGTTCCGGTCTACTGCGGTGAATACGGAGTGATCCTCAGCGCTCCAGCCGACAGCGCAGTGAACTGGTACAGGGATATCCATTCGATATTCGAAGAATACGGGATCGCCAGGGCAGCGTGGACATATAAGTCCATGAGCTTTGGTGTGGTCAACTGGCCGGGCGATACCGCGGAGCAGATCATCAGGTGCCTGTGATGCAGGGAAACAGGTATCTGTGATGCGGAAAAATCTGATGCAGTCAGAGGAGGTCAGGCAATGGGCATGAAATACAAGGATAAATCGTATACTGTCGAGGAAAGAGTAGATGACCTGATCGGCAGGATGACCCTGGAAGAGAAAATCGGCCAGATGATGCAGATCAGCTTCATATCCGTCAGCACGGAGGAAGCTGAGGAGTGGATAACCAGGCGGTGCGCCGGTTCATTCCTGCATGCGCTCGGAGATGATGCAAAACGTCTGCAGGAAATTGCTATGAACACAAGGCTCGGGATCCCGCTGCTTTTCGGAATAGACGCAGTACGCGGCCATGCCCTGCACAACGGGGCAACCATCTTCCCGACCCAACTCGGCATGGCATGCACCTGGAACCCGGAACTTGTGAAAAAAGCAGGCAGGGTCACTGCGAAAGAGGTGGCTGCCGACGGGCTGCACTGGACATTCTCGCCCATCCTCTGCCTGGGAAGGGATCTCAGATGGGGAAGGATAAACGAGACCTTCGGCGAAGATCCGCATCTGACAGGTGTACTGGCAGCTTCCATCATACAGGGCTACCAGGGCGATTCATTGTCCGATCCTGACAGCATACTGGCATGCGCAAAGCACTACATTGCCTACGGCGAGGGGACCGGCGGCAGAGACGCGTATGACTCCCAGATCAGCATGAGAAAGGTCAGGGAAGTTTTCCTGCCTCCCTTCAGGAAGGCTGTCGAGGCCGGCTGCGCAACGTTCATGTCAAGTTACCAGTCCATCGACGGTACGCCTGTGACCGCCAACAAAAGGGCGCTCAGGGGTCTGCTGAAAGAAGAGCTCGGCTATGACGGCTTCGTGGTGACAGACTGGAACAATGCCGGCAGCCTCATTTCCAACCAGCACGTAGCAGGTGACATGGAGACGGCGGCAAAGAAGACCATAGAAGCCGGGAATGATATGATAATGAACACAAACGAGTTCTATGAGGCAGCCCTCAGGCTTGTCAGAAACGGCATCGTACCTGAAGAGCTGATCGACGACGCGGTCCGGAGGATACTCAGGATCAAGTTCAAGCTCGGGCTTTTCGACGGCAGGGCAAATTCAGCAACCGTCGCCGGGGCATATCCGGGATCCGGCAGCGCTGCACACAACGCAGTCGGTCAGGACGGCAGCATAATAGGCTGTAAAGAGCATCTCGACACGGCTCTTGAAATAACAAGGCAAAGCATAGTCCTGCTTGAAAACAGGAACAATACCCTTCCGCTGTCCGGCACAGAGAAGAAAATAGCAGTCATAGGCCCCAATGCCGACGATATACAGTCGCATTTCGGGGACTGGACCTTCCTGAGCCATCCGGAACCGAAGCCGGATGAGGCGCCGATCCTGCCCGTTTACACTATCCTCAGCGGCATCAGGGAATTCGCGGAAGAAAGAGGCATCAGTACGGTATACCACAAAGGCTGCGACATCATGGACGTTGAAGATGAGGATATAAGCGGAGCCGTGGAATGCGCCGCAGATTCGGATGTTGTCGTTGCAGTGGTCGGGGACTGCCTCAGGCAGAACGGTGAATATAAGGACCGGGCAGACCTCTCGCTTTCCGGAAGCCAGCAGAAACTCCTGGAGACTTTGAAGAAATGCGGCAAACCTCTGATAGTCGTGCTTGTCAGCAGCAAACCGCTGGCAATGCCATGGGCGGCAGAAAACGCCGATGCCCTGCTGGCAGCCTTCAACCCCGGCATGTTCGGCGGCAGGGCTGTGGCAGAGATCATATTCGGCGAAGTGAACCCCTGCGGAAAACTACCCATATCTTTCCCATACCATTCCGGCCAGCTGCCGGTATATTACAACCAGTTGCCGGGTTGGCACGGCGGGCGTTATATGGACATGCCGGGCAGGCCGCTGTACAGTTTCGGCTACGGACTGTCCTACAACTGCTATGAATACTCCGGCCTGCGCCTGTCGCAAACCACATGCACTGCTGATGACACGGTGACCGTGTATGTCGACGTGACAAATGCCGGACCATACGACGGCATGGAAACTGTACAACTTTATGTGAAAGACGTCATCAGTTCCGTGGTCACTCCCGTAAGGCAGCTTAAAGGCTTCGTCAAAACAGAGATCAGGAGCGGAGAGACAAAAACGGTGGAATTCACTCTCCCGGTCAGTGAGCTTTATATAATAGATGAGAATGAAAAGCAGGTGGTGGAACCAGGCGAGTTCGAGATACTCGTCGGCCCGGATTCCAGGCCGGAGAGCCTGCTGAAAGCGGTACTGACAGTTCTGTAGCAGGAATGTCGTCTTCGAATATCAATTCGAATATCAGTTACACCCGCATTCAGCAGGACTGCCATCTATTATCCGGAACATATCTGAATTCTTTATCCTGCACATACATCTATTATCCGGTACATATTTGAATTGTACAAACTGCCCGGCGGATCCGGGCATTATTTCTATCCTTTTTCACTTGACAGGGCATCTGTTTCTGATAATCTGTATGTAGAAACAGTTATATTCGCAGAAACAGTTACACATCCGGAATAGTCTGGTTCTTATTTAGATACGCATACACAGGAGGTTGTTGCATGAGCGATATAAAAACCATAGGAGTACTGACAAGCGGCGGAGACGCGCCGGGCATGAACGCCGCGATAAGGGCAGTGGTCAGGACCGGCATTTATCACGGCTTCAAGGTCATGGGCATATACAGGGGCTATAACGGCCTGCTCAACGGCGAAATGTTTGAAATGGACCTGAGAAGCGTTTCGGATATCATCAACAGGGGCGGCACGATCCTCAAGACAGTCCGCTGCCAGGCATTCAAAACTGAAGAAGGCATTAAAAAGGGCATTTCGATGGCGCACGTTTTCGGTATAGACGCAATCGTGGTAATAGGAGGCGACGGCTCCTTCAGGGGCGCCAGGGATATGGCCAGGTACGGCATGAAGGTGATCGGGATACCCGGTACCATAGATAATGACATCGGGTGCTCCGAATACACCATAGGATACGATACCTGCCTCAACACAGTCCAGGACGCGCTGGACAAAATCAGGGACACGGCATATTCACACGAACGCTGCAGCGTTCTTGAAGTGATGGGCAGGCATGCGGGATACATTGCGCTGAACGTCGCGATCGCCAGCGGCGCGGAAGTGGTGGTACTGCCGGAAAGACCCTTTGATTTCAACAAGGATATCATAAAACCG
>JAAZKL010000420.1 GCA_012799845.1 Clostridiaceae bacterium | reverse complement strand
TGAAAAACATATTCATGCCCACAATAGAAGCGATGAGAAAGGAAGGCCGCAGGTTCAAGGGCGTGCTGTACACCGGCCTGATCCTCACTGCAGACGGACCGAAGGTGCTGGAATACAACGCAAGATTCGGCGACCCGGAAACCCAGGTCGTCCTGCCGCATCTGAAGACGGACATAATCGACATATTCGAAGCCATCATCGACGAGCGGCTGGCAGAAGTCAGGATCGAATGGGAAAACAAGTCCGCGGTCTGTGTAATACTGGCATCCGGCGGCTATCCGGGCAAATATGAAACCGGCCTGGAGATCACGGGCATCGGCGAAGCTGAGAAAGACCCGTCAGTAATAGTGTTCCACGCGGGCACAAGGCTCGAAGGCGGCAAATACTATACGGCAGGCGGCAGAGTGCTTGGAGTCACAGCTGTGGCAGACACTATCGAAGATGCGCGCACAAAAGCATATTCCGCAGTCGGGAAGATAAAATTCGAGGGAATGCACTACCGCCGGGATATCGGAATAAAGAAGTAACAGGGAAATCGTAAAAGCATGATCATGGAACGAATGAATGAAACCGACAAAACCGAATACGATACCGGTGCACAGGACAAAGCAGTCGGAGCACCAGGCCAAATAGCCAGGTCGCAGGGCGGCAAGGCGAGGCGGATCGGCATCATGGGCGGGACATTCAACCCGATCCATAACGGCCACCTGATCATCGCCGAAGACATCCGCGAAAAGACAGGCCTCGACAAGGTGCTGTTCATCCCTTCCGGACAGCCGCCGCACAAGCCTGGTTATGAAGTGGCCGACGCAGAGCACCGGTTCGAGATGGTGAGGCGTGCCGTCTGTTCCAACCGGCATTTTGAGGCGTCACGCATCGAAATCGACAGGGACGGTCCGACATATACGATAAACACGCTGCAGGAACTCAGGGAAAGCTATGGCGAGGAAACTGCCATCTATTTCATCATAGGCGCAGATGTAGTATATGAACTGGACACATGGAGAGAGTACGAGACGGTCTTCCGCCTCTGCGACTTCATAGCGGTGATGCGCCCGGGCTTTGACGAATCAGAATTCAGCGGCATGATCCGCCGGCTTTCAGCAGAAAAAGGAGCCAGGATACATCCCGTTCCATCGTGCCTTGTGGACATCTCATCCACTGACATACGCGAAAGATGCAGCACTGGGCGGTCCATAAAGTATCTTGTCCCCGAGCCCGTTGAAGAGTATATTATTGGGAAAGGTCTATACAGGGGTAATACATAACATGACAGAGAAGAATCTGACAGAGCGGAATTTGCTTGAACACAATTTTCCGGAACGCAATATGACAGAACTGAACATGCCTGAGCACAATATGCCAGAACACAATATTCCCGAACTTGATGAAATTAAGCAAAAACTTCGGCAGATGCTCACGCCCCGAAGGTTCGAGCACTCAGTAAACACGATGGAGGTCTGCATCCGTCTTGCTGAAAAATACGGAGCCGACGTAAAAAAAGCGGCTATTGCCGGCCTGGTCCACGACTGCGCCAAGAATCTGGATAAAGATGATATTTTACCGATGTGCGAAAAGTATGGTATCATTGTCGATGAAATAGCCAGATCACAGCCGAAACTGCTTCATGGTGAAATCGGCGCGCATATGGCGCAGGAACTGCTCGGTATAGACGATCCGCAGATACTGGCTGCCATAGCCGAACACACATTGGGCAGGCCTGGGATGGACAAGATAAGCAGCATCGTGTTCATCGCGGACTATATAGAAGCCGGCAGAAACTTTGAAGGAATCGAAGAAATAAGGAAAGCAGCGGACGAGAGTCTTGAAAAGGCCATCGTTGCCGGGATCGACAGCACGATCGTACATGTACTGAAAAAGGGACAACCGCTGCATCCCAGGTCGATACTGACTCGGAACTGGGCGCTGGAAAAGTTGAAGGAGCAGGAAAATCAGGGTTAGCAAGGTGTCAGTCGCGGCGCAAACCAGCAGGAACGAGAGCGGCAAAAGCGCCAGGTGCGACACAAACCGGCAAGCTCAGCTGGCGCTATAAAACGGCAGGCGCAGCGCAAACCGGCAGGCTCAGCATAAGCGCCAGGCGTAGTGTGAACATCAGCGCTTCCCATCCAGCAATACAACGGCGTGATCGGCCAGAATCTGAAGAAGCTCAGGTGACCATTCGATGGCAGGAAAAAAGAAAAACTCTGTTGCAGGCATGTTATTCTACACATTCGGCACGATACTGCTGCTGACAATGCTGGCTATATGCATAATGAATTTCAGCAGGGACGGAAAACTCTTCAAATAGATGATGCAACACATCCTGGACGACATAATATATACTAAGCAATGGGGGAAACAACATGAAGGTCTATTTTACAGAGCAAACAAACTTCTATGGCAACAGCAAGCCGTCCGAACTGCTCAAGGAATACGGCAGTCCGCTGTATGTCTACAATGAGTCCATCCTGAGGCAAAGATGCCGCGAGATGGCCGGACTGGTCTCATACCCCAATTACAAATCCAACTATTCCATTAAGGCGAATTCAAACATGGAACTGCTGAAGATCGTACGTGAAGAAGGACTCCACGCGGACGCCATGTCGCCCGGGGAGATACATCTTCTTCTGGCTGCCGGGTTCAGGCCGGATGAGATATTGTTTGTTGCCAACAATGTTTCCGCCGAAGAAATGCAGTATGCCATCGACAAAGGCGTCCTTGTCAGCTGCGATTCGCTGTCACAACTCAGGCTGTACGGCAGGCTCGACCCCGGAGGAAGGGTCGCGGTACGCTTCAACCCCGGTGTGGGAGCGGGACATCATGCGAAAGTAATCACCGGCGGGAAGGAAACCAAATTCGGGATCAATCCGGAGTCGATAGATGAAGTCAAAGCCACACTGAAGGAATACCGCCTCAGGCTCGCAGGAATAAACCAGCATATAGGCTCGCTGTTCATGGATCCGTCCAGTTATCTGCAGGCAGCGAGAACACTGCTGAATATCGCTGCGAACTTCGAGGACATAGAATTCATAGACATGGGCGGCGGCTTTGGCATCCCATACCGCAAACAGGAAGGCCAGCAAAGGCTTGATCTCGTGGAGGCAGGACGCGGGCTCTCGCAGCTGATGGAAGATTGGACAGCCAATTACGGCAAAAGGGTCAGGCTGAAGATAGAACCCGGCCGTTACATCGTTGCGGAATGCGGAGTGCTGCTGGGCACAGTCCATGCGGTCAAGCAAAACAGCGGCAAGACATTTATAGGAACCGACATTGGTTTAAATGTCCTGCTCAGGCCGGCAATGTACGATTCTCATCACGATATCGAGTTCTACCGGAACGACGCCATACTAAAGTCAGACAAAGTCCATACGGCGACTGTTGTGGGGAACATCTGCGAAAGCGGCGATATCCTGGCAAAAAGCAGGGAACTGCCGGAAGCAGCCGAGGGAGACATCATCGGCATCATGGATGCCGGTGCATACGGTTACTCCATGTCATCCAACTACAACAACCGCCTGAGACCCGCAGAAGTGCTGATAGACCTCGATGGCAACCCGAGGCTGATACGTAGGCGCGACACGCTGGAAGACCTGATGCGCGGTTTCCTGTAAGCAGGGGGACGGTTCTCAACTTTCAAGCAGGGGGACGGTTCTCAACTTTCGAGCAAGGCGATGGTTCCGGACCGGTAAAAAAGTACGAGTGAATTCTGAGTACCAAAATTAAGCGGGTTCAGTGTACCAAAATTGCGTTTATGTGACAAAAATGACTCGTGATACGCATTTCTTAATGCAAAACGGTCAACATAAAGTATGATTACGCGATATTATGTCGCACAAAGATGATAAGAATTAACATTTAGCCGCGCAGAAACGAAATTTTGGTACAGAAAACAGTTAAAAATTGAATAACCAGCCGCAACATTGCCCATATGTTGTAAAATTATACAGTCAGAACAGAAGATTGGCACAGTCAATCAGAAAATGGTACAGTCAGAACAGTAGATGGCACAGTCAGACCTTAAGGTTGAACGAATATACTGGCAAAAGTCGCTGCGATAAACCTCTTGCCGCATCCGAAAACCTGATGCTGACCAATAAATTTGAGGGAAATTTGAAAAATTGAAAATTTTGATAATTCCTTGACAATCATTACATCTAGAATTTATAATATATCTATCTTTTTGGCAGAGCGAGCAAGCCGTACGTCAGAGCGAGCAAGCCGCACGGCAAAGCGAGCAAGCCGCACGGCAAAGTGAGCGAACCGCACGGCAAAGTGAGCGAACCGCACGGCATAGCACACAGGGCGGCAGAAAAAATCAATAATTCCGGATGAAAGACGAGGAAGCGGTAGGCGCGACCTTGTCGGGACGGATCTCTGGAGAGACCATGACGGCGCCGAAGGGGCAAGGCTGAAAGGCTAAACTCTCAGGCAAAAGGACAGAGTTTGCGAATGCATG
>JAAZKL010000419.1 GCA_012799845.1 Clostridiaceae bacterium | reverse complement strand
TGCAGAGAAGGGTTTTGGTTTCATCGAGAGAGAAGACGGAAATGATGTTTTCGTTCACTACTCGGCAATAAGTATGGATGGATTCAAAACACTCGAAGAAGGCGCTGAAGTGGAGTTTGAAGTTGTCGAGGGTGCTAAGGGACCCCAGGCAGCCAATGTTCAAAAGGTTATGTAATTAAAGTTGTTTCAACTTTATTATAAATCCAGTCAGCACGAAAGCCCCGATATAATATATCGGGGTTTTTGGTTAGAAGGACCGGAAACAGGGGAACGGTTCTGTCCGGGAATGAAGCTGGAACGGGTCTTTGCAGGAGTTATGCAGGCCGGCTCGGTCCGGCCTTATACCGGAACCGGCCTGGCCCGGTAAGAACCGGGACCGATCCGAAATGTTAAAAAAATACGATTGCAGAGGGATTTGCCATGGAAGATCACATAGTCAGAGCAACGGTAGCGGATGGTTATATACGTGCATTTGCCGCTGTGACCACAAACCTGGTTCAGGAAGCCCATATGATACATGAAACATCGGGAGTCGCCACTGTGGCGCTTGGCAGGACGCTTACGGCGGCCGCTGTCATGGCCAGGATGCTGAAAAATGAGAAAGATGTGATGACAATCCAGATCAGGGGGGACGGTCCTCTTGGATTGATAGTGGTCGTGTCGGATGCGTTTTCAAATGTCAGGGGATATGTGAACAACCCGAAGGTATATCTCCCGCTCAACCCCGCAGGGAAGTTCGATGTGGCGGTAGCCGTCGGGAGGAACGGGTATCTGAACGTTATAAAAGATATGGGGCTCAAAGAGCCCTATATAGGCTATGTGAAGCTGGTTTCAGGCGAGATCGGCGAGGACCTGGCATATTACTTCGCTTCTTCCGAACAGGTGCCGACGGTTGTGTCGGTGGGAGTCCTCGTTGGCCCTGACGAAAACGTACTTGCGGCCGGCGGCTATATAATCCAGCTTATGCCCGGCGCGGACGAGGAAATCATCGAGTACCTGGAGGAAAAGGTGCTGCTTGCGGATTCCATCACTTACATGCTGTCGACCGGGATGGACGGTGCAGCCGTACTGGAAAGCCTGCTGGGCGAGAAGGGCCTCCAGGTGACCGATACGCTGCCCTGCAGGTACCAGTGCACCTGCAGCCGGGACCGCATGGAAAGGAACCTGGTAAGTCTTGGCGCCGAGGAAATTGTCAAAATGGCCGACGAGCAGCACGGCGCAGAACTGCAGTGCCACTTCTGCAACAATAAGTATTACTTTACCGAGGAAGAACTCAGGGCGCTCGTTGAATGATTATATTTTTCACGTTGAATACCGGCTGCCGGATGGTATGATTCGGCTACTCCGGACTGATTTATATGCCGCCGGAACTTTTCTGCTGCTGTCCGGACTGATTTATATGCCGCCGGAACTTTTTCTGCTGCTGTTCGGACTGATTTATATGCTGCCGGAACTCTTTCTGCTGCTGTTCGGACTGATCCGGATGCCAGCCGTACTGATCCTGTCGCCGCCCGAAACCGGGTCATCCGGGACCTTGAGCCAGGATATCCGCGATCTGCTTTCCGGCGGTTTTGGCGAATCCGATGATATCTTCCGCAGAAAGGTACTTTACGGGAAACTTGTGCTGGCTTTCGCTGCTGTCATACCAATGGAGCGTGCGCTTGTTCCAGGCGTCTATCTCATCTGCGCCAAGAATGCCTTCGATATCAGGGGCTTCAGTCTTCTCCAGCAGCATCCAGACATCTCCGCGCCATCCGAACGTCTTGTACAGCTCGAAGTCAAGCTGGTCGGTGTCGTTATAATATGCCCATATGACATCCTGTACCGGATCGATGTCTTTTTCGTATTCCGTCCTGAACTTTTCATAAAGAGTCTCGTTCCAGAGGATATCAGTAAGGATGTGGATCCCGTATCCCAGCCTGAAAGCGTAATTCACCTTTGACCTGTTCTGCCTGATAAATTCGATGACATTTCTCTTCCACTGATCTGAGTTCTCAGCGTGAAGGTGAGTGACGTGTTTGTCCTGCTTTCCTGCATTTTTTCGCATATGTACTGCATCCGGCGATATACATCCAAGGTAAAACTCAGGGCAGTTCAGCAGAGCGGCTTTATCACCGGCATACTCCCTGGCGGCGCAGAGATGGACCATGGGCAGCGGCATGGGAATTCCTCCTGAAAGCCTCGTGAAAGTTGATAACAGGCCTGATCCCGCAGGCATGATCCGTGGTGAGCCATGGAAGGTCTGCCTGGCGGATCCGGCTTAACAGAACCGTATCATAAAACGGAATTTTTTTCAAGATACAGTGGAAAACCTTGCGGATGGCCTTACAGCAAGCCTTTGCCCTGCATGTGAAATAATGCGAAGGAAGCGGATTTGTCTTTAAGGTTTTGTCTTTAAAGGCGATCATTTTTTATTTGCCCCTTTACTTTGTATCAGACTTCTGATAAAATACATTTCCGCGTGTGCAAAATGTTCCACTCAGAAAACAACCGCAAAACGATCCGGTCACACCTGTAATAACGTTGTCACACCAGTAAAATTTAAGAGGCGGAGGTGCCGTTTCATGCCTGCAGTAAACCATCCCGACTATAAAGAAGAACTGGATAGGTGCAATTACACACTGCAATATGTGGAGAAGTGCCTCGAGAGAACACTGGCCAAGAAGAACCGGATAGACCGTGACCTTGAATGGACACGGAAACATTTCAACAGCGACAACAGCCAGCATTACATCGATATCATCGTTAACTCGCTGCTTCAGGGCACTATGGACATCGAGATAAGAAACCTGATGTCCGCAAGAAGTAAGCCGTACTTTGCGCGGATCGATTTTCTTGAAAAAGGAAAGGATTCTGCGGAAAAGCTGTACATCGGCAAAATGTCGCTGATCCGTGATGAGAATCAGAAACTGATAATTATTGACTGGCGCGCCCCGGTGGCAAACCTTTATTACGAGGGGAGATTGGGAGACGCCTCGTATGTATGCCCGGACGGGAAAATTGAAGGCACGCTCCAGCTGAAAAGGCAGTTCTCGATAGATAAAGGCGAGCTTAAGGAAATATTCGATATAGACATAACCACGAATGATGAGTTCCTGCAAAGCTGCCTTGGCGCTAATGTCGACAACAGGCTGAAGGAAATTGTGACTACTATACAGACTGAGCAAAACGCGGTGATCCGCGCCGATATGTGGCGTCCGCTGATAGTGCAGGGAGCCGCGGGCAGCGGAAAGACCACCATCGCTCTCCACCGTATAGCATACTTGATCTACAACCTTGAAAAATCATACGTACCTGAAAATTTTATGATCATCGCGCCTAACAAGCTGTTCCTGAATTATATATCCGACGTGCTGCCGGAGCTGGGTGTCGAGAAGGCACGCCAAACGACCTTCGAGGAATTCGCGCAGGACCTGATCGGGAAGAGGTTCAAGCTCAGGGATCCCAATGAAAAATTACAGGCTTTCGTGGATCATACAAAGAGCCCGGAAGAGAGAGAATATCTCTCGCTTGTCCGCCGAACCTCCGAATTCAAAGCTTCAATGCGTTTTAAAGAGACATTGGATGTCTACCTGAAGGAGATCGAGGAGAACTTTATTCCAAGGGAAGATTTCACCTTCTGTTCTGTACTGATCTACAAGTATGAAGAGCTTTATGACCTGTTCGTCAACCAGTACAGGATGTGGCCGATAGCCAGGAGGCTCGATGAGATGAAGAAAAACCTCAATACGAGGCTTAAGGCAAAAAAGCAGGAAATAATAAATCGCCTGTACGAGGCCTGTGATAAGCGTGTCGCATTCCTGAAACTGACCATCCCTGACGGGTATGAGCGGCGGAGGCTGGTCACTGAGGCAATAGACGGCAGGGACCGGGATATAGCAAATATCGAGAAAGAAGCTAATACCGCTATTTCCGCCTATATCAGGAAAATATCGCGGCTGAGCCCCTTTGACTATTACAGGGATCTCATGAATGACGAAGCCATGTTTGAAAAGGCTGCAGGCGACCGGCTAGATACCGATGTGTGCCGTTTTGTCCGCAGCTACACTGCCGGTATGCTCAAATCCGGCTGGCTGGAAACAGAGGATCTTGCCCCGATAATTTACATCAAGTTCATTATATACGGCATGGATGAAAAAATTCCGGTCAGGCATGTAGTAATAGACGAGGCGCAGGACTTCAGCGCGTTCCAGGTATATGTCCTGAAGAGGATAATAAAAGACAGTTCCTTTACGATACTGGGAGATCTGAACCAGGGGATCCACTCCTACAGGGGCATCCAGGACTGGGATGAGCTTACCCGGATCGTATTTAGCGACAGGAAGCATGATTTCCTGACCCTGGAGCAGAGCTACAGGACAACTGTCGAGATCATGAACGCGGCGAACATAGTGATCGACAAGATCAAAAGCCGTGAGGTCAGCAAAGCAAAACCCGTGATACGCCATGGCGAAGAGGTCAGGATCAGGCCGGCGGCAAGCAAAAAAGAAATAATCAGCGGGATATTAAGGGATATTGACGAATTCAGAAGCTTGTCCTATAAATCCGTAGCGATCATCTGCAAAACATTAAGGGAATGCAGGGAAGTCCATTCGGCATTGTCCAGGCATATCGACGGCGTGATCCTCATAACCGGTAAAGAGGACGAGTACAGGACGGGTATCGCGGTGTTGCCCGCATGCCTGGCAAAAGGCCTTGAGTTTGACGCCGTAGTTATATACAATGCGGATAGCGCCGAATATACCGAAGATGAACTGGACATAAAACTTCTGTATGTCGCTATGACAAGACCGCTCCACAGGCTGTGCATATATCACACCGGCGAACTTACTCCCCTTCTGAAGCCGTAACGGGATCTCATATCGTGATATCCGGCAGTACATCAGCATGTTTCTTTAGCAATCCGGATCGTCAGGATATGCTTTGACGGAGAAACGGAACACATCTCCGGCAGGACTGGCAGCAATAATGCCTGTGATTTTAGTGGATCCGCCTAATATCTGGTTATTGCGGAAAATAAATTTTGCTCTTGACTTTGAAAAAACTTTTTTGTATACTTGTAGATGTCGCTCGGGAGACAACACAGGGGCGCTTAGCTCAGCTGGGAGAGCACCTGCCTTACAAGCAGGGGGTCATAGGTTCGAGCCCTATAGTGCCCACCATAAATTTCTTT
>JAAZKL010000418.1 GCA_012799845.1 Clostridiaceae bacterium | reverse complement strand
GTGCCTCACTGTGCTTTTCTCTTGCCTTCCTGGGCATCAAAATCACCTTACAGCATTTTGAGATCGCATTGCATTTTTATTGTAACACAGAACACTTGTTCTGTATATCATTTCCTTATTATTTCCCAGTAAATTATGCATCCACACAGTGAAAAACGCTCACTTTTTACAAAATGAGCGTTTTTACCATACATGAAATTGAACTGGCCGTCCTTATTCTACTGCTTTCTCCATTATCATCGATGTCCATGCTCGCTTTATTGCATATTGCAACACCACAACACAGCGATTTCAGCGATTTTTGAGAAATGTCCCCATCACCTGCACCAAATCACCTGAAATATCCAACTCCTGCCTCAAGTATCAGTTGATCCTTGTTGCCGGGTACATTGATGCAGACATATGCTCCCTTTCTTTCAGAATGGCCCATTTTCCCGAGTATCCTGCCGTCAGGGCTTGTTATTCCTTCTACCGCATACATTGAGCCATTCGGATTGTATCTAATATCATTCGTGGCTTTGCCTTCCAAGTCAACATATTGGGTTGCAATCTGCCCATTAGCTGCCAATGATTTTATCGTCGCTTCCGGCGCCACGAACCTGCCGTTGTTGTTTGATACAGCGACAGTATGGATATCGCCAACATTGACATTACTGAACCAGGGTGACTTCTTTGATACGACCTTGGTCTGCACCATGCAGGATACATACCTGCCGATCGAATTCTGTGTCAGTGCCGGGCTGTTTGTATCCTGATCCCTGAACTCGCCATAAGGCAGCAGCCCCATCCTCAGCAAGGCGTTGAATCCGCTGGAGATACCAAGAATAAGCCCGTCCCTCTTCTGAAGCAAATCGTTGACAGCCTCCCTTATATACGGGTTGCTGAATACTGCAGCAGTAAATTTGCCCGGTCCGTTTGGCTCTTCATCATCGCCGGCAAATACAAGTATTTGACTGTCCTTTATTCTGTCAACCACAGCCGACACTGCCTCTTTGATGGATTCAGACGACAGATTCCGTATGACAAGCTTATCAACGCTGCCACCGGCAATCTCGAATGCCTTTGCGATATCATAATCAGTGTTCGTACCCGTGAATACGGGAATAAATACACGAGGCTTCGCAAATTTGAGTGAACTGCCAGCCTTGGCCGCAACCATTACAGGTTCCTGTTCGAAGCTGAAAGTCTCATTAGTATTCTGTTCTGCCTCCACTTTTGTGGGGAAAACATTCTCCAGCGGCTGCATCCATTTTTCAACCAAGTCAGACAAGTTGAGAACTGTCCCCCTGCACTTGATAACAGGGTCTTCCAGCGTGGTGCCGATGATCTTGTAGCCGAGCCCATGCAACAGTTGATGCACATCGGCATCAGCTTTTACTTCGAGTATTATTGAGCCATAATCAGGAGTGAACAGTTCCGCTGTATTTTCGATATTCACATCAACTCCTATCATGTTTCCGAAGCACATCCTGCTCACAGCCTCTGCAACACCGCCCTGGCGGACTGAATGTGCTGCAAGCACGACCTTTTCCTTTATCAATTCGTGAATCCTCGTATAAGATGCATGAAGTTGATCGAAATCAGGCAGTTTGTATTGATCTTTCCTGAGTTTGACAAGCACGACCTGGCTACCTGCTTTCTTGAACTCTGTCGATATGACGTTCTCAACATCACCGACGCTGACTGCAAACGCAACTAGTGTCGGCGGTACATCAAGATCTTTAAATGTGCCTGACATGCTGTCTTTACCGCCGATTGACGGGATCCCCAGCTTCATCTCGGCATAGTATGCGCCAAGCAAGGCACTGAACGGTTTCCCCCACCTCACAGGGTCTTTCCCCAGCTTCTCAAAGAACTCCTGCATGGACATCCTGACGTTCCTGTAATCTCCGCCCATAGCAACAACCTTTGCAATTGCCTCCACAACAGCATATACTGCTCCATGGAACGGGCTCCACCTGGATATTGTCGGATTATAACCATATGTCATCAAGGTACAGGTTGTCGTATCACCTTCCAATACCGGCAGCTTTGCTGCCATACCCTCTGCTGGTGATAACTGGTATTTCCCACCAAACGGCATCAGCACGGTAGCTGCTCCGTTAGTGCTGTCAAAGCGTTCAGCAAGCCCCTTCTGACAGCAATTTTCAAGCTTCTGCAGATTGCTTGTCCAAGCTTCTTCCAGGCTGAGGGACAGTTCTTCACTTTCTTCAGAAACCGTCATCTCAGGTGACACAACTTTGACATCGGTATTCTGCTTTACCCCGCTTGTATTCAGAAAGTCCCTGCTTATATCAACGATCGTTTTACCGCGCCATTTCATCCTCATTCTTCCCGTGTCGGTTACAACAGCGACCTGCGTGGCCTCCAGGTTCTCTTCCATTGCAGCACTGATAAACTCGTCCTTGTCTTTGTTAGAAATAACGACAGCCATTCTTTCCTGTGATTCTGAAATAGCAAGTTCAGTTCCGTCAAGGCTTTCATATTTTGTCGGCACGCTGTCCAGGTCAATATCCAGTCCGTCTGCGAGTTCGCCGATAGCGACGGAAACTCCTCCGGCTCCAAAATCGTTGCATTTCTTGATCATCCTGCTGACCCTGGCATCACGGAATAACCTTACTATGTTCCTTTCCAGCGAAGGATTCCCCTTCTGCACTTCTGCACCGCAGGTCAGAAGCGCCTTTTCATCCTGTTCTTTTGAAGAACCGGTAGCGCCGCCGCATCCGTCACGTCCCGTCCTGCCGCCGACCAGGATCACCACATCACCGGGTTCCGGCCTCATCCTCACGACATTTCTTCTCGGTGTTGCGCCCACCATCGCTCCGAGCTCCATTCTTTTTGCCACATACCCTTCGTCATATATTTCAGCGACCTGTCCGCCGGCAAGGCCGATTTGGTTGCCATATGAACTGTAACCGGCTGCGGCTTCCGTTGTTATCTTTCTCTGAGGCAGTTTCCCCGGCAGTGTCTTTTCAAATGGTGTTCTGGGATCGCCGCTTCCCGTTATCCTCATTGCCTGGTACACATATGCCCTGCCCGACAGGGGATCCCTGATACCGCCACCCAGGCAGGTGGAGGCGCCACCAAAGGGTTCGATTTCAGTGGGATGATTATGCGTTTCATTTTTAAACATCACAAGCCATTCTTCATCCTTGCCGTTGACCCTGGCATTTATAACTATACTGCAGGCGTTGACCTCGTCAGATACCTCCATATCATCCAGCCTGCCGTCTTTTCTCATCACCTTCATTGCTATCGTAGCAAGATCCATCAGACTGATGTCCTTCTCCAGGTCACCATACACAAACTTCCTGGCAGAGTTATACTGTTCAAACACTGTTTTCATGAAATTTCCAAACGGACTGTCGTCAAACTCAATGTTGTTGATTCTTGTGAGGAATGTTGTATGTCTGCAATGATCGGACCAGTAAGTATCCAAAACTCTTATTTCAGTTATAGTAGGATCGCGGTGTTCAGTCTCGGAGAAATATTTCCTGCAGAACTCAAGATCTTCGAGTGTCATCGCAAGGCCAAGCTTATCTCTCAGCGAAGCAAGATCATCTGCAGTCATTGAACAAAAACCACTAACTTGAGAAATGTCCCCCGGAATGACAACCTCGGCATCAAGGCTGTTGGGCTTGTCCATGCCTGACTCCATGCAGTCCACTGGATTTATGCAGTAGTTCTTGACTTTCTCAAAATCACTGTCCGATATATCGACCCTGAGCACAATTACTCTTGCTGTTTTGCACTGTGGTTTTTCACCTAAGGTTAGTAACTGCAAACATTGCGAAGCTGAATCAGCTTTTTGATCGAACTGTCCCGGAAGATATTCCACTGCAAAGGCTCTTTCATTTTCACTTACAGGCAGCGTTTCCTCATATACCACATCTGTCAAAGATTCTGAAAATATTATCCTTTTAGAGTCTATATACTCTTTGTCAGTTATACCCGTTATGTCATACCTGTATGCCACCCGTACCCCTTCCATGTTTCTTACACCAAGAAAACCCTTGAAATCTCGGTACATCCGATGCGCCTCTGCATCGTATGCTTTCCTTTTTTCAATGAAAATCCTTCTTACTTTTTTTCTCTGCATGTTTTCATCCTGTATAAAACTGTTCATCACAATGCACCCCTTTGTGCAAATATTTGATAAATTCTTAACTTCACAGCCATATTATATAATGTTATAATTCATAATGAAAATTAATATATTTAATAGTTATAATAAGGTGTTCTTATGGATGTCAATTTTGAACTTTACAAAGTGTTTCACACCGTCGCCAAAACCGGAAGCTTCTCTGCTGCGGCACGAGAACTTTTCATTTCACAATCTGCAGTCAGCCAGTCCATCAAAAACCTTGAGGAATGCACAGGCAGTCTTTTATTCGCAAGAGGCCCCAGGCGCGTAAAACTGACGGCGGTCGGCGAAATGCTGTACAGTCATGTCGAACAGGCATGTAATCTCCTGAACAAAGCAGAAGCAAAAATACGAGAGATGCAGTCTTTGGATCTCGGAGAAGTGAAAATCGGTGTCGGCGATACCATACTGCGTTATTTGCTGATACCTTTCCTGCAGAAGTTCATTCGGGATTACCCAAATATCAAGCTAAAAATTATCAACCGCACATCACTGGGCATAATAAACTCGATCAGGACGGGTGCTGTGGATCTTGGGATTGTAACAATGCCGATTTCTGACAGCGACATCGATGCTGCCGTACTCTGCGAAGTCGAAGATGTATTTATTGCTTCTTCACGCTTCAGCAGCCTGGAGAACAGACCGGTCTCTCTGGAGGAACTGGCTGCTTATCCCTTGATGCTCCTTCAGAAGGAAAGCTCAACCCGCAAAAACCTCGACTCATTCTTCATCTCAAAAGGCATTGAAATAACGCCCGAAATCGAACTAGAAAGCATGGATCTTTTAGTCGAACTGGCAAGGATCGGATTAGGGATAGCATATGTTTTGAAGGAATGTGCCATACAGTTCGTCGAGAAAAAAGAATTATTCATGCTTCAACTTAAAGAACCGTCCCCCAAAAGACAATTAGCTATAGCATCCCTGAAAAACGTCCCGTTGTCGCCCGCTGCCCAGGCGTTTAGGGAAAAGCTCCGCGAATATGGCCAGGGTCTTGCAGGGGACAGTTCTCAAGTTTGATTAATGAAACATAGTGTTGAACTGGTCCACTTAATCCTGGTGAAGAACTGTCCCCCACTTGGTGAAGAACCGTCCCCCACTCGTCCCCCACTCAAATTCATTCATTTTTTTTACGCTTTTCAACTCAAACTGATCAGCAACATATCATTTCTTTATTCTTATGTTGTTTTGTGCTAATATTTAAACATTCCAAAAGTTGCGAGGAAGGGATGAGGAAGATGTCGGATCAGATACAGCAAATCGCGGAGCGTATCGCGGGTCTTCGTGATATCGCAGGTTTCTCTGTAGAGGAACTGGCACAGGAGCTCGGTATTTCTGTCGAGGAATACAGGCGTTACGAGAGCGGAGAGGTAGATATACCCATTGGCTTTCTTTATAAACTGGCAAACAAGTATAATGTCGAGCTGACTGCCATTCTGACCGGAGAAGAGCCGAAACTCCGCACATATTGTCTCGTCCGGAAAGGCAAGGGAGTAAGCGTTGACCGAAGAACTCCTTATAAGTACCACAGCCTGGCTTATAATTTCATCAATAAAAAGGCTGAGCCGTTTGAAGTCTGCGTTGAGCCATCTTCAGAGGACACGCCGATACATCTCAGCTCACATCCGGGCCAGGAGTTCAACTATATGATAGAAGGGTCCATGGTTTTATACATCGATGGTCATCATATCGTGCTTAATGAAGGTGACTCGATCTATTTTGACTCCGGTTGCAATCACGGTATGAAGGCAATAGGTGACAAACCCGCCAAATTCCTTGCCATAATTATTCAGCAAGGGCAGTAAACATAAGCAGTAGACATATATCAAAAATTCTAGTAAAAGAGGTTCGTTATGTTAGACAAATTTTTACCAAGACAAGACTTCTCTTCTTATGAAGATTTTTACGAGAATTTCAAAATCATCGTTCCTGAGAACTTCAACTTCGCATATGACGTCGTTGATGCCATAGCTGCTGAAGATCCTGAAAGGAACGCAATGGTATGGTGCAACGACAGGGGCGATGAAGCAAGGTTCAGTTTCGCCGAGATGCGCTATTACAGCGATAAGGCAGCTAATTTCTTCAAATCGCACGGGATCGGAAAAGGCGACCCAGTCATGCTGATCCTCAAGAGAAGGTACGAATTCTGGTTCTGCCTGCTGGGCCTTCACAAGCTGGGAGCCATCTGCATTCCAGCCACGCACCTCCTTACAAAAAAGGATATCGTCTACAGGTGTAACGCTGCTGACATAAAGATGATCGTGTGTGTGGCCGAAGACGAAGTCATCAGGCATGTCGAAGATGCAGCCCCTGAATCCCCGACTCTTGTGAAAAGGGCTCTGGTAGGCGATTCAAAAGAAGGATGGATCGATTTCAACTCCGAGTTGAACAACACATCCGGCAAATTCGACAGACCTTCCGGCAGTGAAGCCGCATGCAACAACGACATTATGCTGCTGTATTTCACATCCGGAACGACCGGCATGCCCAAGATGGTACAGCATGATTTCACATATCCTCTCGGTCATATACTTACCGCCAAGTACTGGCAAAATGTATCAAACGGCGGTTTGCATCTCACCGTTGCCGATACGGGCTGGGCTAAGGCAATGTGGGGCAAGATTTACGGGCAATGGCTCAGCGGCGCATCCGTATTTGTTTATGATTATGATAAATTCGTACCATGTGAGCTGCTTAACATAATCTCCAAATACAAAATAACTTCATTCTGCGCGCCGCCGACGATTTACAGGTTTTTCATCAAGGAAGATCTGACAAAGTACGATCTCAGCAGCCTGAAAGACTGTTCAATAGCAGGTGAACCGCTTAACCCCGAAGTATACTACCAGTTCCTGAAAGCAACCGGACTTGAACTGCGTGAAGGATACGGTCAAACAGAACTCACAGTAACAATAGCGACATACCCCTGGATGAAACCGAAGCCAGGTTCGATGGGCAAACCGTCTCCCGGATATGCGGTAGCTCTGCTGAATGATGAAGGCAAACCCTGTGAAATCGGTGAAGAAGGCCAGGTGGTGATATACACTGACAAATCCATACCGGTCGGTATGTTCAAAGGATACTACCGTGATCCTGAATTGACCGGAAAGGTGTGGAACAATGACATATACTATACAGGCGACATGGCCTGGAAAGACGAAGACGGGTACTATTGGTTCGTAGGCAGGGCTGACGACCTGATAAAGAGCTCCGGCTACCGCATTGGTCCATTTGAGGTGGAAAGCGCTCTGCTTGAGCATCCGGCTGTACTCGAATGCGCGATAACAGCCGTTCCTGACCCGATAAGAGGCCAAGTCGTCAAAGCCACAGTCGTATTGACGAAAAACTATGAGCCAGGCGAAGCGCTTGTCAAAGAGCTGCAGGACCATGTAAAAAAGGTCACCGCACCGTATAAATACCCCAGGATCATCGAGTTTGTAAATGAACTTCCTAAAACCATCAGCGGAAAGATCAGGAGAGTCGAGATACGCGAAAAGGATAAGTAACGGTCGTTCATACCCCTGGAACAGTGAAAAGCGCAAAAACACATAACATTAAAGCGCCCTGTCGATCGGCAAGGCGCTTTACTTACTTACTTACTTACTTACTTACTTACTTTCTTTCTTTCTTTCTTTCGTTCTTTCTTTCTTACCAACTTACTTATTTGCTTACTTGCTCACTTAGCACTTTCGAGTTCCGCCAGCTTACCCACTCAGTGTCTTCGAGTTCCGCCAGCTTACCCACTCAGTGTCTTCGAGTTCCGCCAG
>JAAZKL010000417.1 GCA_012799845.1 Clostridiaceae bacterium | reverse complement strand
GTTTTTGTAACAAATTTGTGAAAAACATATGTATCAGGTCCTTGATCCCTGAACTGGCAAAGATCTTTCCCAGGATATGGGACAGGGGAAACAGCATAAGAAGGAAGGTTTCAAAGGCAAGAAGCCTTTTTTCCTGCCGCCTGAACCGCTGCGCCGAACCGGACCGGACGATATTTCTCAGTTGACCGGCTTTCTTTTCAAGCAGATCGTATCTCTCATCCAGTTCATAATAATCTGCCAGTTTGTCGTATGCGTCCCTGAGCAGAAGTTTTCTGCCTGTCGATGCCGGCCTGTCGAATATCCCGAAGCCGGCGGCGCTCTCTTTTTCGAACCGTACAATATGCGCCATTGTTTCCGCATACAAGCGGGCTCCCGCATTCAGGACGCCCTCGTTCGACCTGTTTATATACTTATAAGCTTTGCCCAGGAGTGTGCTGAGGATTTCCTCCTCCCTCGACAGGGCTGCGGACTTTGCCAGTACGGCAGCGATGGTGTGGGAAAGCTCCATGCCCGGAGGGAATGCATTGTCGGAGCTCTCCGGCCACAGCCCGATCATTCCGTCTTCTGTTATGACCGAATCATGGCTCTCCCTGTATCTCAAAAGCATTTTGTAGTCAGGCTCTCCGGCTACGGGTCGGATTATTTCAAAGAACCTGTCTGTCTCATCGATTTCCATATCTTCAAAGACGATGCAGCCAAAGCTGAAAATGTGGACCATCTTTTGCCGGATGTCATATTTATATATCTCCGACAGTTTTTCACCTTCTATGATTATCGACCTTTCCCTTGCTTCGGGCAGCGGAAGGCCGAAAAAGTCTGCCGTTCTTTGCAGATCTATTGCCGGGTAAGCCTTAACGCTGATGAAGTGCTTGGTTTCCATTTACTATACCCCTCCGGATTGCTGCCAGTTTTGAGTGTCAGACGGTCACAATACGAGGTCAAGGACCATAAGTATGACTTCGAAGACGATCAGCAGCACTATGACCCACTCGACAAAAAGCCCTCTTATAGAATGGCTGATCGAGGAAAAACCGTTGATTATGTTATTCATGATGTCAGCTTTTTTCGTCAGGATAGTGTACCTGTCGTTCAATTCAAAAATATCCGACATCTTATCGTAAAACAGGGAAGCGTCGCTGTTGCTCCATGTAATGTCAGGCTTATCGAGTATCATGATATAGCTGATCGTATTGTACTGGTGCCTGGTCACCTGCGCCGTGGTCCTGGCCAGTTCCCTGTTGCCGACGCGCAGTTGGCCGTGCTCCAGCCTGTCGATTATCGATTCGAGCTGATCGAAGATTTTCCCCAGTTCTTCTTCTGTTTTTTCAAGGGCAACAGATTTGGCAATGACGATGGCCACAAGTTCTATATGAAAAAGTTCGAAATTTGGCACCACCGCGTACTCGTCCGTGATTTCGAGCGTACTTTCAGGTTCTATACGAAGTTCGTACTCGTCGGTATACTTGTTCCAGTTGTGCAGATCGGTTTCAGGCTCGAATCCTTTTATGAAATTCAGCAGTCGCGGCATTATGTCTTCCGGAACATTGACCAGGACTATACAGCCGAAAGAGAAAACAAGGACCTTGCCGTCGGCTTCAAACTCCCCGCCGAGGATGTTTGCAAGCAGATGGTGGTCCAGGATGAGCGGTTCTTCCCAGGTATATTTTTTTGGTATGCCGCAGCTTACGGCTATTTTGTTCAGGTCTACCTCATTGTGTACCGCAAAAGCCTTAAATTCGAAATGTTTCATAAATACCTCCCGTATTTTTCAACACCATTCAGGCTGCCGGGCTTCCGACCGATACTGGCGAAACGCGTTCTGTTGAAATTGTACCGTCTGAATGATATCCTCTATTATAATATCATAAAAAATGGAGTCCATACCAAGTATCAGGTATGTATGGTGCAATAACGTCGCCAATAACTCCTGAAAAGTGTATAATTGATATGTGCTGATGTGCGAACTGTTCGGATGTTTAAGGGCAGCGGCGCATCCAGGGTGTGTATCGATAATTTTACAGAGGAGGGGAGATGGATTTGAGGATACGTAAAGCCGTGATACCGGCAGCCGGAATGGGCACCAGGTTTCTGCCCGCCACAAAGGCTCAGCCGAAGGAAATGCTTCCCATAGTCGACAAACCCACTATACAGTATATAATCGAAGAAGCTGTTGCGTCAGGCATCGAAGATATATTAATAATATCCGGGCGGGGGAAGAGAGCGATCGAGGATCACTTCGACAAATCCTATGAACTGGAGGACATACTGAAACGGAAAGGTGAGGAGGAACTCCTGTCGCTGGTCCAGGACATCTCAAATCTCGCAAATGTGAACTATGTCAGGCAGAAGGAGCCCAAAGGGCTGGGACATGCCATATACTGCGCCCGGTCGTTCATAGGCTGCGAACCATTTGCGATCATGCTCGGCGATGATATCGTGGATTCACCTGAGCCATGCCTGAAGCAAATGATCGATGTCTATGAGCAATACAGCGCAACCATACTTGGAGTCCAGCAGGTACCGGATTCGGAAGTGTCCAAGTACGGCATTATAAAAGGCAGCCAGATTGATGAACGGGTTTACAAAGTAGAAGATATGGTGGAAAAACCCGACCGCGAAAGTGCTCCTTCCAATGTAGCCATACTTGGCAGGTATATAGTCCCGCCCGAGGTGTTCACGTATCTTGAAAACGCAGTACCCGGCAAGGGAGGGGAGATTCAGCTCACGGACGCGCTCAGAGCCATGCTGACGACAAACCAGGTCTATGCCTATGACTTCGTCGGCAAACGCTATGATGTGGGCAACAAACTGGGTTTCCTCGAAGCTACCGTTGAATTCGCCCTAAAGCGGGATGAACTAAGGGACGAGTTCGCCGCTTATCTGAAAAACAGGCTGAAATCGCTGTAGCAAGGCAAAGCGCCGCTGCTTTCAGCAGATGCGGATAATTAACGCACGGCAACGAATTTTCATATCGCCGGATGAATAGTTTGATGGATATAGCAAATAATACCTGTAAAAGAGTTACAGGTATTATTTTATGAAAAAAAACAGGTGTATTGTAAAATCAATTGCCGCCCTTCTCGTACTAATGCTTGCTGTAAATGCTGCAGTACTGCATTTCTGTTTTGATATCCGCATTTCTGATCTGGCAGGTTTCATCGCTGGAAACAATGGGGACAGTTCTGCGGAAAATGGGGGCGGGGACAGTTCTTCAGAAATGCTGACTTTAGGAAGAGGAGACCCTGGCTGGATGGGGGACAGTTCTGCGGAAAACGGTGACAGGGACGGTTCTTCAAATAGGGGAATCGCAGAGTGGGACGGTCCGGCAGGCTCAGATAGGGACAGCACCTCCGCTGGTGAGTCAGATTACGGCAGTAGCCGCAGCGATGGTACGAATGATACGGAAGACCCCGGCGACAGTTCCACAATGCCTGCAGATGTAATGGAAGCAATGAAAAAACTGAGCTTCAGCGACAAGCTATTTTTACTTGGCATTTTTGCGCGGATCGGCAAAAGCGAAATGAAAGAAATACTGAGCATCGTGCAGGATGGCGTTGCTGCCGGCGAGATGGAAAAACTGAAAGCATATGCCGATGATTATCTGGAACCCTCGGACATTGCAAGGCTGGAAGATATGCTTGCAAGATACGGGCATATATATGTGGAAACAGGGAAGTGATTTGCATCAGCTTCCCTGTTTTGTGTGCTGCATTTCAATTATTCTGCGTCAGGACTCGATCGGCTTGTATACATATGTCACTTCAGAGCCCTTGACCGTGATCAGTACATACTGAGCATTCTTTGTATCCTTCGAACTGATGCCTGATACCTCGTAACCGGCAGTTTCGAAGTACCTGACTCCGTCCTCCACATTACACTTGTTTTCTTTGCCCTTATAGAACACGCATACATTCTTCAGTGTATCGAAACGGTAGTCCTTCAGCGTTTTCTTGAATAACTCCATCTCAAGCTTGTCTGTGAAGGTTTCCGGAGAATTCTCCATGAAGATGAACAGGTTTTTGCCCTTGAAGGATTCCAGATCCTTCAGGAATTTGCTCCACTGTTCCGCGTCGCTGAGCCTCAGGCTGTTCTTTCTCGTATCCAGCTTGATGAACCTGCTGTTTTTGAAATCGGTGACCGAGTACGCATAATCTGTTGCCTTGGTGCTCTTCAGGTCCACCGAATGAGTCGCGATGACAGGCTTCTTTTTGACATTGCCCGTGATCGTCTCGTGGGAACCGCTACCGACGACAGCACCGACCTCCAGGTACTTGGTTACCTTGTCTGCGAATACTTTTGTGATCCTTTTTTCAACGTCATTCTCAGGAGCCCTTGATTGCCCCATGACACCAAAGCGGAAAGAATCGTCAGTTGCTTGTTTAAAGCTCACGGCTTTATTCATCTCGTCGACAAACGGAGTATCCTCAGGCACTTCTATCCCGTCCAGCGACGGGTAACCATCGGTTATAAAGGTCAGATCGTCAAAATACAGGGTGCCTGCGTCCATATCCGGGTTGACCTGTACTATGTAGATCCTGTTAAGCCTTGCCGGCTTTTTGATGCTTTCCACGGATGCCTCGACGTAATTCCAGCCGACCCAGTTCATAACTTTGGCGAAATCCACCACCTGCCTCCTGCCGTCTGCGTCAACGAGTTCAGCGCGCAGCCAGCCGGAATTCTCATGGTCATTGTACACCTGGAGCCCTATCTTGTGCGTATCAGCGTCCAGGACATATCCATCATCCGGCAGGACCCAATACGCTGCGCGTGTCACATCTGTATTCGTCGAGAAGTTGTACACCAGTTTGCCGGATGACTTGCCGGACACTTTCTGCTCACCTGTAACTGAAAAGTACCCTTCTATGGTTTCCGGGTATGACTGGAAAGATCCTTTAATTTCTTCAAACATCTCAACTATCTCCTTGGTTTCAGCCGACACTGAAACCGGGCAGTAGGCATAGGCATCGCCGAAGGAAACCTCGATATATCCGGCTCCCTTCTTTTCTGCCGTAAACACACCGTCGCTGACAGAACCGAAATCGCCGCTGACTTTCCAGTTCAGATCGGCCGGGTTTATGGAAGCGGTGTATCCCCGCGGGTTCGTCCCGGTTATTTTGAAGGTTTTGGATCTGCCTGCCGGCAGTTTCAGGGATTTGGTGTCAAGGGTGAGCGTCACGGGCCTGGACAGCACGCTGATCCTTATTGTCGTGCTGATCTTGCCGATGCTGGCTTTTATCGTTCCTTCACCGTATGTATCAGGTCTGAAGACATTGTCCTCAAATGTTCCCTTTACTCCGGAAACGCTCCATTTTACCTGCGACATATCGACTTCGACAGGGTTGAGGTACTTGTCGTAGCCCTTTACCCTGAACTCCCTTGTCGCATGTGTGAACATGTATCTGTCGTCGGTCTCGATGATCAGGCCTGCAAGCTCGGCAGGAGGCGCTGATGTAAATACCCCTATGCCATTGATGACTGTCCTGACGACACCGTCGGACGGATTATTCATAACTTTGACGCCGGTTTCGCCCAAAGGCCTTGCAACCATGGTGGTAGAGCCGCCGCCGTCCATATTTATCGCGTTATATGCGCCTATGCTCTGCATGAACTGGGCCATTTCCTTCAATGTCAGACCGATGCTCGCAGTCTGCCTTCCGTCCACTGTGACGAAATACAGCGTTTTGCCGTCTTTCGATATGCCCAGGGCTGTTTTGGGGCTTTTGGCCTTTATATCCGACGCTTCAAAAGAGAATTTTTCCGGGATGACCCCGTTCTCGACCAGGATGGCGCTGCCGGAGACGGACATTTTGAGCTTTTTCCAATCGGGAGTAGTGGTTATATCCATGCGTACCCTGTCGCCGATTGTAAAAAGGCTTCTCAGTTTCCTTGCACCTTCTTTGCGGGTCACTACGATAAAACCGTTTTCAGGTATCGTCAGGGCGGGCTCGCCTGTCACCATGTGCGTTACGGTCCCGTTGTCCACGACCATCTGGAACATGTCCGGCATGTCGTCGGTCGCTCCGAACGCTTTCTCGCCCCACTTCCTGTCGAAAACGTATATTTCGGTGAAATCATTCCAGCTTTTTTTATTGTAATGCTGGAACGGAAGTGATGTGCCGCTTGTATCAGAGATCAGCTTCAGATCCGCTTTCCAGAAATCCAGCACCGCCTTGTTGCCGGTCGTGATCGAAAATGAAGCCATCGAATCGCTGTATCTGTTGATATTGTCGGAAACACTCTGCAATTCCGAAGATCCGACGATGCCGCCGACGGGGAAACCGTAGCCTGTACCGGCAGGCGTGAAGAAACTTCCGTTTACCGCAGCCACAGCGCCTGTCTGTTCAGCCAGTTTCAGAGTTGAGGTGCGCTGCGCGAAGGACTCTGTATTTGAGAGTGTATCGATACTGAGATGCTTCTGGTTAAGATTGATCTTGAGGACATGCAGGTTATACCACCCGTCTTTCGTAAACCTGACTATGTTGTCCAGGGTAACTCCCTGCGTGATCGCCTGGGTGGCAACATTCTCATAGATAACATTGGCCGCGGTCGGATCAGCAGCATATGTATCCGTTGCTGCGAAGGGAATGAGAATGAGAACTGCGGTGATCACAGCAGCCAGTTGTCTGATTTTTCCTTTGTTTCTGAACATTTTGACCTCCGTTATTCGTGCCAGTCGTCCAGACCTGAGCGTTTTATGGCACCGAAAATATTGTTCCTGATTTCTCTGTTGTCTGATGAAAGCTCTGTCAGAAGATCCTTTATATATTGGCGTTTTGTTTCGCCGTTGGCCGGGCAGGGGTTGTGTACGACCTGTAAGCCGTTTTCGTTTATGAAAGCCAGGATCTGCTTCTCTTCCACGTACAGAAGCGGCCTGATCACATGGATCCCCTTCCTGTCCAGGTATGTGACCGGGGAAAATGTATGTATCCTGCCTTCATAAAATGTGCTCAGAAGCAGGGTCTCTATGGCATCGTCACGGTTATGCGCCAGGGCTACCTTGTTGCAGCCAAGCCTGAGCGCCGCGTTGTTCAGTGCGCCTCTCCTCAGGTTTGCGCACAGCGAGCATGGATTGCTTTCCTGTCTTGCATCGAATACAATTTTCCCGATATATGTATCTTCGATGATGTATTCTACACCGATGTCGTCACAGATCCGCTGAACGGGCGAAAAATCCTGCTCGCCGATCCCCATGGCCAGTGTGACCGCTTTGAGTTCAAACCTGGCAGGATAAAAGTCCATAAGCTTCCTTAGCGCAACGAGCAATGTCAGCGAATCCTTTCCGCCCGAAACGCCGACGGCTATCCTGTCGCCTTCCCGGATCATGTCATAATCCTGGACGGCTCTTCTCGTCTGCCCAAGTATCCGTTTCAGCCCCCGCTTCTGAAAGCCTTTTCTTCCCACTGCCATAGCAAGATCTTCTTTTATCCCCATGATTAAATTATAAGGCAGCAGGGTATGGGGGGCAAGTTATGTTACTGTTACAAATATCTTTCAAAATGGTTAAAACGTGTGGCGAAGCCGCTTTTGGGGAATAACTATTGATTATTTGACCGGTGTGTAGTAAAATAACTCTGCGTCGGCAAATACGGATCAACGGGGTGTAGCGCAGCTGGTAGCGCGCTTGGTTTGGGACCAAGATGCCGCAGGTTCGAATCCTGTCACTCCGACCACATACTGTCCGAAAACCCGCTATTTTAGCGGGTTTTCGGCATGTTTTAGCACTTTTTCAATCCACTTTTACGAAAACAACAGCAGAAATTTCGATAAGTCAGGAAATGATAAAAAAGCAGCCTACATGGCTGCTATCAATTAGCATGTGTTTTCGGACAGTCTGTCCAGGGGGTTCAAGCAATATTGAACCCCTTTTTTTTATGAGATTTATACCTTATATATTAAAAAGGAATAAAAGATACTGGCCTTTATTAACCCGGGCAGGATCTATGCCGATAAACTATTTATAATAGTATGAATGGGAGAGCCCTGATGTGCCGTTTATCCTTAGCAATGATCGTAAAAAACGAGGAAAAGCACTTAGCAAGGTGTTTGGACAGCGTCAGAGGGATCGTTGACGAAATTATCGTAGTCGACACCGGTTCCACCGATAAAACGAAAGAACTGGCAATGAGCTATGGCGCCGCCGTTTATGATTTTGAATGGGTCAATGATTTTTCCGCTGCACGCAACTTTTCCATAAAAAAATCAACAGGAGACTGGAACCTTTTCCTTGATGCAGACGAGTATATAACAAATGACTGCAGAGATACAATAAGGCAATTTATAAAGAATAACCGGGCAATAGGAAGGATCACTTGCATAGATTATTTTTACGATGGTGACGAACTGCAGAAACGGATATCACATATTTCAAGGCTGGCCCCGAAATCGGTCTTTTTCAAAGGCAAGGTCCATGAGCAGTTATGCAGTGACCTGCCAAGAATAAATGTTAACGTTGAAGTATCTCACGACGGATACCTTAAAGAAGGGAAAAGTGACAGAAATCTCCCAATATTATTATCCGAGCTTCAATCCGATCCGAAGAACCCATATATACTATATCAGATAGCCAGGACCCTTTTCGTTTCAAAAAAATATGCCGAAGCAGACCGATACTTCAGGGCGTTTTACGATTGCGCCCCGATTTTGGCAAATTACAGGTATACCGGGATAGTATCATATTTGTATAACATCATTGCCTTAAAAAAATTTGAAGAAGGACTTCAGATCATAGCCAATGAAAAGGACAGGCTAAGTGAATTGCCCGATTTTCATTTCGTTTGCGGTATTTTCTATATGGAGTTGGTTTTGTCCGATGTCGGCAAATATATAAAGTATCTGCCCCTGATCGAGCAGGAATATCTCAGGTGCCTGGAAATCGGGGAAACGGATGTATTCGACAGTGTGGTCGGAACCGGCAGCTTTTGTGCAGCATATAATCTCGGAGCATATTATGAGGTTTCGGGAAACATTCCGAAGGCGTTGTATTACTATGATATGTCGCAGAAATGGGGATATGAAAAGGCTGCCCAAAGACTTGCCGTTCTGAACCGTACGGTCCGCTGAAATACTTGTGAGATCATGCCGGCATATTCCCGTCAAACTAAAGTATACTATTCTTTATTCCGATATTGTAAATAGAAAACCCACACGATTCTGCTTGCTGAATTGAAGTGAGAAACGAAAACGGAGTGTATCATTTGTGTCAAAGATTTTTCATGAGGATATGGAACAAATAGTGTCTGACAGCAATATTCCGTGGGATGAAATGAAAGGGAGCACAACGCTTGTTACCGGGGCGACAGGTCTGATCGGATCTGTGATCGTACGGGCTTTGTCCGAAGCCAACAGAAGGCGTAGCCTTGGGATAAGGGTGTTGGCATTTGGCAGGGACAGGGGAAAAGCGAAGAAGCTTTTTGAAAACTCCGGCATTGAGTTTTTCAGGCATAACATCCTGGATCAGCTTAGAGTTGACGGTCCGGTAGATTATATTTTCCATTGCGCTGCTGTCACAAAATCAGCCGAGATGGCGTCAAACCCTGTCGGTGTGGCGGAAACCAATCTGAGGGGGACGAGCAACATACTTGATCTGGCGGGCAAAAAACGTGTAAGAAGCATGGTTTACTTGTCCTCCATGGAAATTTACGGAGATACGGATCCTGCACTGCCTTATGTAACGGAGGATATTTTGGGATTTATTGACCTTAAGAGCCCAAGAAGCTGTTACCCGGAAAGCAAGCGAATGTGTGAGAACCTTTGCTGCTGCCATTTTGCTCAATTTGGGACTCCTGTCAAAATAGTGCGCCTCGCCCAAACGTTCGGAGCAGGTACACCAGGCGATGATCCCCGCGTTTTTGCACAATTTGCCAGAAGCTCTGTTTTAGGAGAGAATATAGTACTTCATACCGACGGGAATTCGTACAGCAACTTCTGCTATATATCCGATGCTGTGAGGGGCCTGTTCATAGTGCTTTTGAAGGGTAAGAATGCTGAAGCATATAATATTTCCAACCCTGATGCCAGCATGACGATACGCCGGATGGCTGAATTAGTTGCCGAGGAATTAAGCGGTGGCAAGGTTTCAGTGGTTGTGGACAAACCGCCGGATCTTTCCAGATACGGTTATGCACCCGATGTAAACAGAAGACTGAGCATCGAGAAGATAGAAATGCTTGGCTGGAGACCAAAATACGGGATTGCCGAGATGTACCGGAGAATGATCGCTGATTGGGTGGAAAGTGATATGCGGTTCAAAGAATAGTTAATTGGAGGAAAAACCAGTGCGCAAATACCAGCAGACACAGATACTGGAGTTGATAGAAACACTGAAAGAGGCG
>JAAZKL010000416.1 GCA_012799845.1 Clostridiaceae bacterium | reverse complement strand
ATAGCGGGAAAGTAACTCTGCTGACACAGACACTTAGATCCATACGAGATAATGGATTTGCCATATGATTCTTGCCCAAAAAGAGGGACAGACAGTGACATAAAACCTAAAACAAGTTGACACGACCGGATCCAGGTGAATCGTTTAACTTTTCATGCCGCATGTGGTATAATGCAGATATAACCGTATACGATTCAGGAGGATACGGCGTGATCAGGCTGGAACTCTCACAGTTGAAACCTGGCATGCGGCTGGCAAGAGATGTGATATTGCCGGACGGCAGACTGTTGCTGCTGGCCGGCTTTGTTGTCAAACCGCTGTACCTGAGGAAACTTGATTCCTTCAGGATTGAACATGTCTATGTGGACGAAGATTTTTTCGAACCGGTCGAAGAATTTGAGGAAGAAAGGCTTTACAATCATGCCGCGGCCACTATCAAAACCATATTCGCGATGGCCAGAAGGAACAGGGATGCCGATATCGTTCAGGTCAGGGAGACGGTGAATGACATACTGAACAGGGTAATGGAGAACGAGACCGTAATGCTGCAGCTTACGGGTATAAGAGATATCGACAGCTATACCTTCCTTCATTCGGTAGATGTATGCATTTATTCGATCATAATAGGCAAAAAACTCGGGTACGGAAAAGATCCCCTGATGACGCTGGGTATGGGCGCGATCCTGCATGACATAGGCAAATGCAAAGTTCCCGTCGAAATCCTGCAGAAGCCGGACAAACTTTCTGACGAGGAATTCCACATAATGAAGCTGCACACCGTATATGGCTGGGAAATAATCAAAAACTCCTACCAACTCGGGACAAAGATCGCAAATGTCGCCTTCCAGCATCATGAGAAATGGGACGGCAGCGGATATCCGATGGGTGTGTCGGCGAATGATATCGATCCTTTGTCAAGGATCGTCGCACTGGCTGACGTCTATGACGCCCTCACGTCCGACAGGGTATATAAGAAGAAGGAACTGCCGCACGTGGCGGCAGAGTACATATTGAACAACTCCGGGATACTTTTCGATCCGTTCATAGTAGATCTTTTCATTGACAGCATAGCTGTATACGCGGAAGGTACGCTTGTGCTCCTCAACACGGGCGAGGTCGGAAGCGTGGTGTCCTCGGGCCATGTCGGGGGCTCAAGGCAGAAGATCAGCGTATTCTCCAACAAGGCAGGCCCGCCGGTGCTGCAGCCGTACATCGTCGATCTTAACGAACGCGCCGATGTGGAGATCGTTGAGGTTTTCGTGTAGTTTCATGCTGCCGGTTTTCGTATTAACTTAAGTTGTCGCTTTCTGCGGTTTTCAAGTCTATGCGGTTTTATATGTATCGTGCATCTTCCCTGAGGACTTCCGCCTTGTCCGTCCTTTCCCACGGCAGATCTATATCGGTACGCCCGAAATGCCCATAAGCCGCGGTTTGTTTATAGATAGGCCTTCTGAGATCCAGATCCCTTATGATGGCGGCAGGTCTCAGATCGAAGTGTTTGCGGACGAGTTCTGCTATTTTTTCTTCAGCTATCCTCCCGGTACCGAAAGTATCGACGAACACCGATACAGGATTGGCAACTCCTATAGCGTATGCAAGCTGTATCTCCAGTTTGTCTGCCAGGTCTGCGGCCACAATGTTCTTGGCCGCATAACGGGCTGCATATGCGGCGGAACGGTCGACCTTCGTCGGGTCTTTTCCTGAGAACGCCCCTCCGCCATGCCTTGCATAGCCGCCGTATGTGTCCACGATGATTTTCCTGCCGGTAAGCCCGGAATCACCCTGGGGTCCGCCCACGACGAACCTGCCTGTAGGATTGATGAGTATTCCGGTACTGCCGTCGATAAACTCTGGCGGTATGGTCTCGCTCAGCACATATCTTTTGATATCCTGTTCGATCCTCTCACGATACACTCCGTCTTCATGCTGTGTGGAAACGACCACCGCATCGACCCTGACAGGCTTGTCCCCGTCATACTCCACCGTTACCTGCGATTTGCCGTCAGGCCTCAGATAAGGGACCAGTCCGCTCTTCCGGACCTGGGCAAGCCTCCTCGTGATCCTGTGTGCCAGCGCAACAGGCATCGGCATCAGTTCGGGAGTCTCATTGCACGCAAATCCGAACATCATGCCCTGGTCGCCGGCGCCTATGGCCTCGATCTGTGAATCGTCCATCCGGCCGTCCCTGGCTTCCAGCGCCCTGTCCACGCCCATGGCGATATCCGGGGACTGTTTATCGATGGAAACCAGTACCGCACAACTGTTGCCGTCAAACCCGAGCTTTGAATCGTCATATCCAATTTCAAGTATCGTTTCACGGACGACTTTCGGTATATCGACACTGCATGCTGCAGTTATTTCTCCCATGACCAGGACCATTCCGGTAGTCACAGCCGTTTCACACGCGACCCTGGCATACGGATCCTGCGCAAAATAAGCATCGAGCACAGCATCGGATACCTGGTCGCAAATCTTGTCCGGATGACCTTCCGTGACGGACTCCGAAGTGAAGAATTTCCTCGTCATTTACAGCTCTCCCCCGCCTGAAAAAATTTATACTAAAAAACAATACTGTATAAAATCATACCTGAAAAAATCATATCAGACCAAATACCAGGTACCTGATGTCAGGTACCTGCAAAAATAGCCTCGAATTCGTGGCCTTCCAGCTTTTCCTTCTCCAGGAGCGCTTCTGCCACTTTGTGGAGCACATTGATATGCTCATTTAGTATGGATTTCGTCTTTTCATAGGCATTATCGATAATGCTCTTGATCTCCCTGTCGATGATGGCCGCCATTTCCTCGCTGTAACTCTTGGTATGCCCGAAGTCGCGTCCGATGAACACCTCGTCGTTCTCGTCGAAGACCATGTTGCCAAGGGTTTCGCTCATACCGAACTTCATTATCATACTCCTGGCTATGCCGTTTGCATGCTTGAGGTCATTGGCCGCCCCGGTGCTTATCTCGCCGAGCACAAGGTCTTCAGCCGCACGTCCTCCCATTGAGATAATGATCTCTTCCATGAGCTGCGACTTCGTATGATATGATTTGTCCTCGTCGGGTTTATGCGCAGTATAGCCGCCTGCACGTCCTGAAGGTATTATAGATACCCTGTCGACCTTGTTTGTGGTGGAGGCCACCTTTACCGCTATGGCATGTCCTGCTTCATGGTATGCCGTAAGCTTCTTCTCCTTCTCGCTCATGACCTTGCTCTTTTTCTCGGGACCGACGACCGCTTTGAACGTAGCTTCCTTTATCTCTTCCATTTCGATGCGCTTTTTGTTTTTGCGCGCCGCAAACAGAGCTGCCTCGTTCAGCAGGTTCTCCAGGTCCGCTCCTGTAAACCCGGGCGTGCTCTTCGCCAGCTCGTCGAGCCTCACATCCGAGCCCAGGGGCTTACCCTTGGCATGCACTTTCAGAATGGCTTCCCGCCCCTTTATATCGGGCAGTCCTACATATATCCTCCTGTCGAACCTTCCTGGCCTCAACAGCGCGGGATCCAGTATATCAGGCCTGTTGGTCGCCGCCAGTATGATGACGCCTTCATTTATACCAAAGCCGTCCATTTCGACGAGTAACTGGTTCAGCGTCTGTTCACGCTCGTCATGGCCTCCGCCCAATCCTGCCCCCCTGTGTCTGCCTACTGCGTCTATCTCATCTATGAACACTATGCACGGCGCGCTCTTTTTCGCCTGTTCAAAAAGGTCACGGACTCTTGACGCACCGACGCCGACAAACATCTCAACGAAGTCCGATCCGCTAATGCTGAAAAACGGGACCCCAGCTTCTCCAGAAACAGCCCTTGCCAGCAGCGTCTTGCCCGTACCGGGCGGTCCTACCAGCAATACGCCCTTGGGGATCCTGGCGCCCAGTTCTATAAATTTCTTCGGAGATTTGAGGAATTCCACGATCTCCTCTAGTTCTTCCTTTTCTTCGTCAGCTCCGGCCACATCTTCAAATGTGACCTTCCTCTTTTCATCTGTATTGATCCTGGCGCGGCTCTTCCCGAAGGCCATCATCCTGTTGCCGCCTCCGCCCTGCGACTGCTGGAGAAAGAACACCCAGAATATTACGAATATTACGATGAGCCCCAGCGTCGGAAGGATCGATATCCACCAGGGCGCCGTCCACGGTCTCTGGACCCTGAAATCCTTGACCTGTCCTTTCTTCCATGCCTCCGTCACCATTTCGGTGAATGAATCGATCGACGATATATAAACCACATATTCCCTGGTTTTCGACCCCTTGTTCGGATTGATCAGTTCTACTGTCGCTTCATCAGCTTCAAGAGTTATGCTCTGTACGTTGCTGTTCTCTATATGTGAAAGCAGCTGTGTATAGCTGAGCTGTGCCGGATTTCCGGTGCTTGTCAAAAGCATCACCATGAACAAAAACAACACGATGATTACTATATAAAAGCTAAAATTTCTAAAATAATTCAAATATCTCCCTCCTGGACCACCAATGGCCAAATCGCTTTCCAGATTATATTATATTAACATAAACCACTATAAAACACAATAAACGCCGGCGGCTAAACTATATACCGCAGCCGCCGCAGTTTTGTCTGTGTGTTCAGTGTTTTTTTGCATAAACCTCTTCCTTAAGTGTGCAAACGTCCGGCAGATTCCGGTATCTGCCCGCATAGTCAAGGCCATAGCCGACTATGAATTTATCCGGTACTTCTATCCCGTTGTATTCGACCTCGATCTCCACCTTCCTTCTCGACGGCTTGTCGAATGCGGTGCAGATCTTCACGCTTTTCGGGCCCCTTGTATTGAAGAGATCCTTCAGATGCCTCAGCGTCAGGCCGGTATCGACAAGGTCTTCGACTATCAGCACATGTTTGCCGACGACGTCGAGGTCGATATCCTTTATTATCCGCACGACGCCCGAGGACCTGGTGGATTCCCCGTAGCTGGAAACCGCTATGAAATCCATGTCCACAGGTATCGAGATCTCCCTCATCAAATCGGCCAGGAAAATGAACCCGCCTTTGAGCACTCCCACGAGGACGAGCTCTTTGCCCGCATAGTCTTCAGATATGCGCCTGCCCAGCCTCTTTACCATCTCGCTTATTTGTTCGCGCGATACCAGGACCTCTTCAATATCCTTCATCATAGTCATGACCCCTCCGATTGAATTCGATTTTCAGCACTTTTTTAGTATTTTCAGTTACCCTGAATTTATCACTTATTTTATATCCT
>JAAZKL010000415.1 GCA_012799845.1 Clostridiaceae bacterium | reverse complement strand
TTTTTTGTACCATTTTTTCGGTTATGTGTGTTTAAACATATATAATCCCCTATAATCCACATGTTTTTTCCAAGTGCAGATTACATAACATAGCTTATCCGCGCTTTATGTCTTGTTTCTATGGCGTAATATAGTAATTCCCCACACAGAAACGAAAAAATGGTACAAAAAATATTAAAAAATCGCGAAGCTGCACATACAGCTAGTGATACGCTATCGCGAACATAATAATTCAGCAGTCCTGGACCGTCCGAGACTGCTGAAAAGTACTATTTTTAAAAAAATAACAACGAAGTTTTGCGGGTTTCAGGACTTGATTTCTCCAAAAAAGTGACTTTTCCAGTAGTCCCGAACCGTCCCCCTGACAGGATCGTCTCCGTAACAGAACCGTCCCGTAACAGGACCGTCCCCCTGGCAGGACCGTCCCCGTGACAGTCACTATTCCCCTTCCTTCATCAGTGCCTCTTCACTGTACGTGTTCCTGGCGTCCCATAGTATCCATTCTTCGTATCCGGCATCATAAACGGCCTGTATCTGCTGCCTTACCTGCTCCGGGCCGTATTCCTGGTAATACTTGGTCTTCCCGTCTTTCGACTTTAGCCAGGTTGCGGTGAAATCCTGCAAATATGGCCTGACCCTCGCTTTGTAGCCTTCCACCTGCCCGATCCTGTCCCTGCATTTTGCCAGGGAATTGTAGACCACACCATAGGGATCCAAATCGGGTACATCGAATTTGACCTTGTTGACTATCTGACCAAGAGCGTAGTGAGAAGGATAGACCATCGGAGATATGTAATCGATGTCCCTGCCTATGAGTTCCAGGTACTGGCCTATGTTCTCCGTATCTTTAGGGCTTTCGAGGATGATGCCGAACACATCGGCGGAAATGGGGACTTCCGGTATCTGTTCCTTTGCATAGGCCAGGAACTCATTTATCGCTTCATATTTTTCCTTGTCTGTACCTGAGAAATCCATTGTGGTTTTACCGCCGCCGGGATATCTCACGTAATCGAATTGTATCTCGTCAAATCCTTTCGCCACAGCCTCTTTTGCTATGCTTATTATATAATCCCATGTTTCCTTATTGTACGGGTTCAGCCACGATATATCGTCCTTGTCCTTCCACACCTTGCCGTTCACATGCTTGATGGCCAGATCGGGCCTCTTTAAGGAGTAAACAGGGTCCTTGAACACGACCAACCTGCCTATCACATATATATCGTTATCATGGAATGCTTCCAATAACCGTTCCGGGTTGTATTTTTTCCTCCAGGTCTTGTTTTCGACAACCTCCGGCACCTGTGATTCATAACCCACATAACCGTCTTCATCTTTTATGTCTACTACATAGGCATTGATCTCGGTCGTTTTTGCCAACTCAATATAATGTTCAATATTTTTAGTGCTGCCTGCGGTCCATCCGGTCAAATATAGGGCCTTGACCCTGATATAGTCGTCCTCTTTCGCTCCCGATGCATCATCGCTTCCTTCGCCCGACCCCTGTTCCATGCCGTTTCCGGACGTCTGCTCCTCCGGTCCTGAAGCTCCTGGTCCATGTTCTGAATCAGTTCCGCTGTTTCCTGCATCACTGCCGGCTCCGGAGGGATCATTCACGGCTGCATCCGACTGATCCGTATTTGATTCCGCTGCATTTCCGGTATTCCCAACGTCCCCGGTTCCATCGATATTTTCCGGATCCCCGGAATGCTGTATTTTCTGACCCATACATCCTGAGATCAGTATCATCAGAACCAACAGCATCGAGATCAGCCTGACCGGTTTTTTGAATGTCATGTTTATGCCCCCCATATTGTCCTTTGTGCAGCTTTCAATATTTTATGTACACTTACATATTTTATTATAGGTATTTATTTGATATGACATTTTCATCTATGTTACTACATAGTATCACATATTATAACATATTCTCATTAACAAAAAGTAAATAATTCTGATAGAGTTATCTTTATTGTAAACCTTTTTATTTGTAAAGAGGGGCGATCATATCACAACATTGACAAAACCCATTATGAGACCGAGCAGTCCTCCCAGCCAGATCAGGGCGTTCAGTTCTTTTCTCATCAGTGTGGTGATTATGTTTTCAAGCTCGATAAGCTCAAAATCATTGATCCTGCTGCTTACCACCTCGGCGATGCCAACCGTGTCAAGCACGCTTTCCAGATTTTGGGCAATTATGTCTTCATATATGTTCCAGAGATACATTTTTGCATCCGGTATCCGGTCCTGGTATTTGGATATTATCTCCTTCAGCGGCATATTGACTATTTCTCCGGCTTCATCACCGAGAAATTTTTCTATCAGGGGTTTCGCCCTGCTGGCGATCATATCGTTTATCCTGCTGGCAAAAGGCTGTTTCATGGATTTGAGCGCGCCGGCGGTTATCGATTTCAGTATGGGCTTCGTCTTTGCCATTATTTCATCATATGCATAATCAACAATGACTTTCCCGATATCCTGCTCTACGGCTCTCTTCGTTATGGTCAGCGCCAGGACGCCTTTCGCGCTGTCCAGCTTCTCCTGCATTTTTTCTTTTTCAATGAACTTCTCGATCATTGAACCGACCGTATCATCAGACGTGCTGTATTTGCTGACTATTTCGTCAAATTTGCTGTCCAGGTGCCCCTTCATGGACTCAGACAGCAGCGTGGCTTTCAGTGTTTCCCTGTTGAGCAGTTCACGGCTGATCACATCACCGATGGATCGTGCAAGCCTTTCCCTTTCTTTCGGGATCAGCCCCGGAGTGAAGGGCAGTCTGAATTTGCCTATATATACAGGCTTCAAAGGCCTGAACATCATCCTGATCGCAATGCCGTTGGTAATCAGTCCAATAAGTCCTCCTACAAGCGGAGCCGTAATTATCCGTATATCCATGTGATATCCTTTCCTGAAGCATTAGTATTTTTAGTATCAGTATTATTGTATCAGTATTTTTATATATTCTCATCAGCGCTGCCGTGACTGTAATCGTCAAAATCTCTGCCAGAAGCGCTGCCGCGACCATTAAACGCCAGATTCTCTGCCAGAAGCGCTGCCGCGACCATTAAACGCCAGATTCTCTGCCAGAAGCGCTGCCGCGACCATTAAACGCCAGATTCTCTGCCAGAACACTGAATTTTTCGGCTTGTAATACATGCAGCATGTTTTTTGCAGTACGTAAAATTTGCAGTACATCTATATAAACGAAATTCTGCGGTTTTTGTCTTTTGATATTCCCGGCCAAAAGCTTCTGCTGCCGGGAATACGTGCTTTTTCCCGAGAACATAAGCTTTTCTGCGATTACGCGTTTTTCCCGAGAACATAAGCAATTCCCGCGATTACGAAATTTTCCCGAGAACATAAGCAATTCCCACAATCACATGATTTTCCCAAAACATAGGTTTTTGCCGCAATTACAGGATATTGATGTGGTTACAGGTCTTGTTCACAATGCATATGGAAGCCGCATACGCATTATGTTAATATAGTCATAGACAAATGAATCGAAAGGGGACCGCCATGATAAGTGTAAAAGGAAAATGGGCATTTATCACCGGTGCAGCAAGAGGCATTGGTTACCTGGCATCAATACTCATGGCCCGTCAGGGATGCAACCTGGTGCTGCACAGCCGTTCTAAGGAACACACGAAAAAGGTGCTCTCTGAAGTAAGGGCGCTGGGTGTCGAAGCATATGATGTGGAGGCTGAGCTGACTGACATCGCAGCCATTGAAAAAATGCTCGTCGAAATAGAGAATAAAGGCACTCAGGTAGACATTGTGCTTAACAACGCGGGGTTGCAGCCGGGCTACCGGACAGACTATTTCGCTACGCCTGTTTCGGATTTTACTGAAGCTTTCCGGGTCAATACCATCGCCCCTGCCATGATCTGCTACAAATTTCTGCCTGGGATGATAGAACGTGGTTTCGGACGTATCGTAAATACGACCAGCGGTATCCGCAACGAACCCCAGCAGGCCGGTTATTCAGCCGCAAAGGCGGCATTGGACAAATTCACCACGGATCTCGCCACAACAGTGGACGGTACCGATGTCATCATCAGCCTTACCGACCCTGGATGGTGCAGGACCGACATGGGCGGCCAACACGCACCTAACTCGCCTGAAAGCGCCTTGCCGGGCGTAGTCGTCGGCGCATTCGTCAACGACAGGAGAAGCGGCAGACTGTTCAGAGCACAGGACTTCACGGGCATGACACTTGAGGAAGCCGTCAGGAAAGCTGAGATGATGTAAAAAGACTGTCAGGGGGGACGGACCTGTCAGGGGGACAGTTCGAGACTGCTGAAAAAGTCCAGAGGGGATTTTGAGCCAAAATTTCTGCAAGCGGATAGTGCCTTATTTGTTAAACTTTATCCAATCAGAACTTTGTTCGATCAGAAGAGGAGGGTGTGCAAAAATTGGATTGTTGCAAGCCAAAACAGCCGACATTTTGAATTTTATCAATAAATTAGTTGTCATAATTCTGAATAGACCTCATTATGTAATTTGCTTCTTGATAGCGTAGCCAATTAGACACACAACACTTAAAATTTTGTACACCCTGCCCTATATTTCCCTGGGAAATATTATATTCCAAGGGAAATTGCCCTTTGAGCGAGGTCTTTGCATGGTCAGACTGTCCGAAAACACATGCTAATTGATAGCAGCCATGTAGGCTGCTTTTTTATCATTTCCTGACTTATCGAAATTTCTGCTG
>JAAZKL010000414.1 GCA_012799845.1 Clostridiaceae bacterium | reverse complement strand
ATTTACACTTAAAATTATGCACTCCACGGCGCGTTCCCGGCGTTCTTTATCTGAATGGATACCTGGTACGGATCATTCGATGAACCATCGCCTTTCTCACAGATCACAGATACGGTCAAATTCTGTGTTTCCGGCGGTAAATACGTTATATCTTCTCCAATAGGGCGGGCAGTGATAACAACAGGACTGATCATTTGTTTTTCTCCTTGTATAAGATTGTAAGATTGTCACGAAGCAATAATAGCAATAATTTCTCATATAGTAAACCGGGTTCTTATATAGTAAGCTACGTTCTTATATATTAAACCGGGTTTTAATTTAGTGAACGGGCTTTAATAGATATTTTTAAGGTGGGTTCGTCAGTAAACAGTATCATTCTGTTGTTCGCCGGTAAACAGTATCATTCTGTTGTTCGCCGGTAAAAAGAAAAATTTCCGTTGTTCGTTACAAACAGAAGCAATGCAGCAATTCGTCGGGGATCGAGTCGGCATAATGTCCGAAGATCACTCCTGACACACTCTGCATAAAAGCGCTCTGTTCAATATATGCCGGATAGGAACTGACCGCTCCTGCGCTGCTGAACTTTTCGTGATCCTCAAGAAATAAAATATACTCTTCTTGCATAAAGCACACAGTTTCCTCGCTGACATTTTGAAGCTCTGTTTATTACGTGCATCATGCAACTTCCTGTCATACGATTAAGGGTATCAATGCTCAACCAAGGCGTTACGTTACAACAGACTTTCTATAGCCCTCGATAAAGCAGTATCCCAAGGTCTTGCCTCAATTACTCTGATGTTATTCTGCCTGCAGGTATCTGCAATCCATTTCCCATATGCTATGCTTATTTCGGCTCTGTACTGTTGTAACTGGCCGCCTTCCCTTGACAGATAATTCTGCATTATTTGATTAATGTCCGGTTCATAAATAAAAATAGATTTTACCTCCGGATCATTAAATGATAATGTAAATTCGGGAAAAATAAAATCTCCCTCAATAATAACAGGCAGTTTTTCTTCAAGATGCCTGTTTGCAAGCGCTTTTAATACCGGAACCATTTCTTTGCTTACATCGATCAACCATTTTACATTGCCGTCAACTCCGATATCTTTCCAATTCACACCGGTATCCCAATAATGTATTGCAGGAAAACCCTCCTTTGTCGTAACCGTTTCTACAGCCAGGTGAACATCATCTGCTTCCAGGACATTCACGCCATAAAATCGGGCAATTTCATAAGCTATGCTTGATTTGCCCGTTCCTGAAGAACCGCCAATAAATAAAACTGTCCAGTTTCTATCAATATTCACGTATTAACCACCTTTACAAATCAAATCGCCCTGTCACTCCGCAATATATAAATTATTATCCAAACAGCAGCAAAGCCAAAATAGTATGATCGATATTCATTCTGTCCTGGCTTCTCCAATCATCCGATAATTTCTGACATGCGAAGTCTTTCCCGAAATTCCAGAAGCCGTCCCTGTCCCTTTTCTCCAGCAGGCAGCCCATTTCCTCTTCAAACTCTGTTTTGAAACATGAAAAGCTGGAAAGAATAAAATACACCTTATAAAGTCCGGAAAAATCGTTATTGAAACCCCGATTCAACACAACGCCGGTATAGCATATTAATTTACCGCTGTGATGCAGCCATTTCAGGTAATTTTGCTTTAACTCGCCGCTTATTTTCGCCTGCATGTTGCTGAACAACTCGATGGGATAGATCGAATTGAGCCCGATATAACTTCCGTCAATATCGCAACCCAATATTTCTTTCGATATTTTGTTTGTCCTGTCCCTGTTATATTCACCATCTGCAAATGCTTCCTTCAGAATAGTATGCCAGCAATCGAACACTTCGATATATTCCCTGCGATCCGATCCAAATATCGAAAGCATGGAAGCCGTAAACAGGGGTTGAGCGGGCCTGTACCATATATTCCTCTCAAAGCCGTCGGGCCATTCAACTTCTTTCTTCAAAATTTTCTCCATGTAATCACACAGCTTATCCACTAATGGATTCCCGCGCCGGATGTCCAGCATTTTCATCGAATCCACTGCATGTTCAGTAGTCGGATACTTCTGCCTGACTTTAGAGTCCCGGGAATGGAACCTCCCGTACCCGCCGTCATCGAGCTGGTTTTTCTTCAATAATTCGACCCACTTGCTGTTATAGAATTCATCAAACAGTTCCGGGTCGATTTCCTGCCCGAGCATCCTCTTTATCCTGTATCTGACCGCGGCACAGGGAGACAGCTCCTGGATCCGGTCAATTACCTGAAATACACTCATACCGCACTTCCTTTCAAGGTCGATCGGCAGTCGGGAGTTTTTCGTTATAATTTCCGACATGATTCTCTTAATCAACAGAATAACACAACCACACCGCTGTCTCAACGTGAATGGAGGCAACTCAGCAACATTTCATTACACATCTCTGACAAGTGGTGTTATCGCCTCCACATGTGTCGAATTGATAGAACTGATTGTTGCTGAAAATCATATAATCCCTGTTCCCGGAAACATGATGACGTTTTATGTCTGAAACCATGCATAGTGGAGTAAAATACCTGAACCCTTCAAAGAGGACCAAACTGGAGATGAGGGTAACACTCCTGATAGGTTGGATCATTGGATTTACTCCCGCCCTTTATCCAACATCGTTATATCGTACAAAAGCGAGCCTCTCTCATCCATGCTTGTTATCTCCAGGACAGAGCCCTCCTCGATGTGCTTCATGACAAGAGTGCGTGAAAGGGGGTTGATCAGGTGGCTCTCAACCATATTGCCGATACCGCGGCCGCCGTTGACCAGGTTGCCCTTTGCCCTGGCATAAAGCTGGGAGTAATACTCGTCCGACAATTCAAGGGTAATGCCCTTCTCATCAAGCAGATTCTTTTTGATCCTGGAAATCTGGCTGCGGAGGATTTCGTCAACTACGCCTTCGCGGATAAAGTCGAACACGACGAAGTTGTTGCCTATGCGGTTGAGCAGTTCCGGCCTGCCGATCTGGAAACTGAAGAAATTCTTAATGGAGTCCGGTACTTTTTCCTCGATTTCAGGGTATGACATATCCATGGTTATATTCTGGTACCTGATGCCGCTCGACACATCGGTGTCCATCATGCCGAGATTGCTGGTGAAGATTATCAGTGTTTCGGAAAAGTATACAGTTTCACCCGTTGAGTCAGTCATGCGGCCGTCCTCCAGGATCTGCAGGAACTTGTCCAGTATAGACGGGTGGTCCTTGTCTATTTCGTCAAAAAGCAGGACGGAGAACGGTTTTTCCTTCACGGCGTTCGTGAGTTGACCTCCGGCGCCGTAACCGATATATCCGGGAGGCGCTCCGAGCAGCCTCTGGTCGGAATGGCTTTGCTGGTACTCGCTCATATCGAAACGGACAACAAAATTCTCATCTCCGAATATCAGTTCCGCAATTGCCTTTGCCAGTTCCGTCTTGTATTCACCAGACAGCAGATATAGTTCTTCCGGACCCTGATGACGCCAGGAGCGGTTATCCCGACGGTTGTAACTGGGATCCTGTGGAACTGTTTACAGGTTCATATGACGGCGGCGGATACAAAATATCCCATCTTGTTATCAATTCCGGCGAATTGCTGTCAGCAGGGCTTTTCGGCAATGTTGGAGAAGATGCAGAACTGAAGAATATCAACCTTACAGACGTAAATATAGTTACCTGGAGCTCTGATTATGTCGGCGCACTGGCAGCATATAATGAGGGTACGATTGAAAACTGCAGTGTAAGCGGCATCATTTCCTGTCCCGGGTATTCTGTTGTCGGCGGTATTGCAGGGTCTAACTCGGGTATGATCAAAAACTGCAGCACAAGCGGCATCATAGAGGGCGGAGAATACTGCACTGTCAGTGGAATCAGCGGACATAACGGCGGAACGATTGAAAACTGCAGCGCAAGCGGCGTCATAACGGGCGGAGAATTCTGCATTGTCGGAGGAATCAACGGATATAACCTCGGAACGATTACGGCCTGCACAACAAACGGCAACTTTTCCGGCTTCAGCAATTGTGAAATCGGCGGTATTACAGGATCTAACGCAGGAGTGATCGCGGACAGCACCGCTTACTGCTGCCTGCCCGACAGATCTGATTCCAATATCGGTGGCATAGTTGGATCAAATCATGAGGAGTTCGGAGGAACGATCACAAACTGCACCGACAACACCAGCAGAGCCTCCGCAGAAACCCTGTATTTCGTTATGAATGAAGAAGAAGGGAAGTTTTACATAGTCATGCTCATGAGAGCATACGGTATAGAACCTGATGTGGATCCCGACCCGAAGGACAATTTCGCGGACGCCGGCAACGCATATTACACCGGCTACCTTGCAGCGGCAAAACGGCTGGGCATCTCAAACGGCACAGGCAACAACATGTACTCTCCCCTGAAAGAGATCACCCGCCAGGAGATGTTCACGCTGCTGTACAATGCGCTTAAAGTCACAGGGCAACTGCCTGCGGGCGATTCGGGCAACAAGCTCTCCGACTTCAGCGACGCAGACAAAATAGCCTCCTGGGCGTATGAAGCCATGAAGCTGCTCGTGGAAACCGGCATGATCAGCGGAAGCGGCGGCAAGCTCGCCCCGACTGCCACTACGACCCGCGCGGAAATGGCACAAGTGCTGTATAACTTATTGAACAGATAATATGCAATAAATGCTGAAAGGCCGCAGCAATTAAGTCTTGCTGCGGCCTTTCCCACTCAAAGAGCATTATATTCGATTTATAAGGCCGTGCCGCACTTTCCGCAAAAACGTGCGCCGGGGAAAGCGGTCATTTTGTCATAAACCCCCGCTGTTTATTTCCGGACCCACTCGTATTCATAAGCTGTCTTTATGATGTTATTCCCGCCGCCGAACCAAATAAAGATATAGACTTTATCTCCGTTCTCATAACCGCTCGGCATTTCGCCGCCTACCGTGATACTATCACCCCGATATCCCGTATTAGTATCGTTCTTTTCCGTTGCGATGCTGCCTCTTTGAGGATTTTCGGCCACTTCCCACAGATCCGTGTCTGTACCGTAGTTAACAAACGGGTCGTCTTTGTTCACGGCAGTTATGCTTGCTCCCATCGAAGCACCAAGATGGTAGCAGATATCGGATGAGGTCGAAGCCGTGATCTTCATGTCGATTTTTACTTGCTCCCCTCCCATATAACTGTCCTTTGGCGCACTTGCCGTTCCTTTATTCTCAACAAATTCACCATTACAGCTGTCATGCGTTCTGCCAATATAGGCAAAGCCGTCATATGTGACCACACAGCGATAAGTGTAGCTTCCGCCGCCGCCGCTCCATGTGCTTGAATAGGCTTCATCAGCCGCACTTGTCTCGTATTTATTATCAAACGACCGCACGAGCTTCCAATAACCGATCGTCTCCTTCGGGCTTGCAAGATACCCCTTCTCCCGCATCCAGTCGTAGAATTTCGCCCTGTCCTTACGGAATTCCAGCCATTTATAGATGGCTTCAGCCAGGTTGCCTTCAATCATATAGTCTTTATCGCCAAACGCCGAGAGGTCGCCGCCAACGATATCAATGATATTGTCGCGTATTCTCATCAGCGAATCGATTCTGTCTGCATACTCCATTTCCACGGGAAAACCGAGCATATTATTCCATGACAACAGTCCATATGCATCAAAAGTAGCCAGCATCTCTCTTATACGGGCCCTTTCCGCCTCGATCTCAGGCGGATTTGCATACCGGATCATAAACTTACGCTTGATCTCATTGATCACCTGACTGTCAAGCATGTTCCGAAGCCCCCTGTCCGCTTCGATCTCCTCCAGGGTCTTGCCGCTTGCGTTTGCATATGCCCTGCGGTGATAATGCCCTTCACTGTCTCATCATTGAAGTCTAAATAATCAAGAGCCTCGCTGAAGCAGTCCATGATCTCCTGGCTTGGCGGCTCACCGGTGACCTTCTGTATCGCAAGAGTTTCGGCGTATTT
>JAAZKL010000413.1 GCA_012799845.1 Clostridiaceae bacterium | reverse complement strand
TGCGGATTACACCTGAAGGGATAATCGGTGATTACCCGGTAGAATATGATGATTTCACAATAAACGAGAACAACGGGGTAAGAGCAAAAATAGCAGTCAACAGTGAAAAAACGGATATAAAGGCTGTTTACCTGGAAAGGCTGATCAGGCAGGACGATACAGGGGTCTGGACAGTTACGGGATATGACGTCTCTCCGCTGCCCTGAACAGATCCGTTGCACCGTACGAAAACCAGCTATGCCCTTCGCGCGGCAATGATATCCCTGACGATCGACTGGTCGACCCTGTGCTCAAATTGCAGATAGGCTCCATCGTTTTTCACGGTCAACCCCTGCTCTTCAAAAATCTGTTCGATCTTCCTGCGTGGCAATACATTTGTATTCCATGACAAAACAATGATCCCGCCCGGTTTCAGGACTTTAATCCATGAAGGGAGACAGGCATTCAACAATTCTGCAGGATTCCTCGTCAGCGATGACTGGCCTTCGTTTGTGACATTGTGGTGTTTGACTCCGTAAGGCAAATCGCCGACGATGATATCAAAGAAGTTTTTCTTATAGAATTTATCAGCGTAGAGTGAATTGCCTGCAATCAGTTCTATCGTCCTGGTGTCCTTTCTTTTGAAATCTTCCTTTGTCCGGGCAGTCTCAAATGTATGCCGCAATGCGGTGAAGGATTTGTTGGGCCCGGATATCTTTATACTCGAATGTTCGAATTTATACTTCGCCGTTTCAAGGTACCTTTTAACAAAATGGTAAGCCTCGTTCACTATGCCGCTGCCGATTTCAATGCCATATACATTGAGACCTTTATTCAATCCCTCATATAAAGTAGTGCCTTTCCCCGCGACCGGATCGAGCAGCCTGATGTTTTCGTTATTGTCCTGGGAATAGAAAGCTATGTTGATCATCATCCGCGTGAAAATTTCGTTGGTTTTCCCGGTATATTTCAAAATCGTGCTGATGCTCTCGTCGATGAAGTCTTCCCTTACCTTTTTTATCGGCCTGAGAAATGTTTCTCCGCCGATCTGTCTCACTTCGAACAAAGCATAAGCGAATGACAGGCCCGATATGATCCTGATATCCTGCAGGGTCAGTTCACTGCCTGTTCGGAAAGCCAGGTAATCGATACCCTGGATGTTTATGTGCTGCACATCTTCTACCGCCGCGGACAATTTCCGCGCAGCGATATTGAACTCGGAAACCGAAAGCTTCAGCGATGCTTCATAATATACCCTGTTGTGGCCTGGATTGTATAGAACCGCGTACATCATTCTCTCCGCACTCCTCCATCATATTCGCTTGCCTCATATCCGCTTGCCTCAAGTATCTCCTTTGCGTCCTTATCTGCCAGTTCTGCGAAACTGATATCTTTCCGGGCTTTCAGATACATTTGGATGATGTTGAAGCCGATCGTATAACCGGTATAAGGTGGTGTGGCTGTTTTAGCATCTCCGAATAAGAACCTGCAATGCAGTTCCATGCTGTCTTCACAGTACAAGTATCCCTTCAGGGCAGCCCACTGCTCGCGTTCCTGTTCAGCGGTCAGGGCACGTGTCCAGTAAGGTGCTGTCTCCTGGGTTATCTCCTTTGCAAAGGAATCAGCCTCACCTTCAGATATGATTGTCGTCAACAGGTCCTGCCCCCTGTTGCCCTTAAGGAAATAATAGTTGTACCCCCAGACGGCATGGTGATACTCGTGTGCCAACACCCACGGTATATACCTTTCCCATCCTGAAACGGCCGGATTCACCTGGATCAGGAAATTATCATCCAGGCATGCCCCAACAACGCCATGCAGCGATTCGCCCAATGTCAGGTTCGGGTAAATGCATACAGCCTTTTCAGGCTCCTGCGGAGGCAACAACTGTACTA
>JAAZKL010000412.1 GCA_012799845.1 Clostridiaceae bacterium | reverse complement strand
TGAAAGAATAAAGGAAGAACTGAGAACGGGCAAGACCATCAAGGCAGCCATAGACCTCGGATTCAAAAGAGCGTTCACAGCAATCGTCGACGGAAACGTCACAACGCTTATAGTGGCCGTGATACTCTATTTCTACGGCACAGGCGCCATGATCTCATTTGCGTACACATTGTTCATAGGCGTGATACTGAGCTTCTTTACAGCGTTGACACTTACCAGGACGATGCTGGGATCGGTTTCTGATTTCGATATGGCCAGGAAAGCATGGCTGTACGGCGTGAAGGAGGTGTAGCCATGACAGATCTGATGGGGAAAAAGAACTATTACTTTGCGTTATCAATACTCATATTCGTTATATGCGCAGTCGGCCTTTACTTCAATGGATTGCAGCTGGACATACAGTTCCAGGGCGGGACCATCGTGCAGATAGAGATGCCGGATGAAAACTTCGATACGGAACTGGCTGCGGACATCGTCAGGGAAACGCTGGGCAAAACGGCAACCGTCAACAAATCCTCCACGTTCAATCCCGAGAATGCAGAGGAGAATATTTACCTCATGGTGCTGAATGTTGCCAGTGAAGAAACGCTGACAGATGATGAAAGAAATACGGTCATCGACGCATTGAGGAAAGAATTCAATGTTGCCCAGGATGCCAGCACCAGGGTCATCAGCGTGGAACCGACCATAGGAAATGAATTCAGGATGAATGCGCTGAAAGCTATAGCAATATCATCGGTGCTGATCGTAATTTACGTATGGTGGAGATTCAGGGCCATGCACGGGTTGTCGGCCGGAGTCTTTGCGGTAGCAGCGCTGATACACGACATAATCGTGATGTTTACTGCATACGTCATCCTGAGGATACCCATAAACGATTCGTTTATCGCAGCCATGCTTACGATCATAGGATATTCGATAAACGATACCATCGTCATATATGACAGGATAAGAGAGAATACGAAGCTGATGCCCAAAGCAAACATCAGGGAACTGGTGAACAAGAGCGTGCTCCAATCTTTGTCAAGGTCCATCAACACTTCTGTTACGACACTGATCGCGGTACTGACGCTGCTCGTGTTCTCCGTGATCTATAACATACAGTCGATCAGGGAGTTCACTCTGCCTCTCGTGGTCGGCATCATAAGCGGTGTGTATTCGACGCTGTTCATAGCAAGCCCGCTGTATATGATCTGGCAGGAAAGGAAACTCAGCCGGAAAGCCACAGCACGGAAGCCTACGAAATCATGATGATGCAGAATGTCAGATGCATATGATGCTGAAGACAGATACGACGTTAATATTCAACAGATGATAAATCATTGAAAACCGGTACTTCTGTGCCGGTTTTTGCAGTGAAAACCGTGAAATTTCAGTAATAAAGGAGCAGTATTATGGATGTCATGGAAGCTATCATTACACGAAGGAGTATCAGAAAATACAGCGAAGGACAAATCACAAAAGAGCAGCTTATGACGATAATAAAGGCGGGATGCTATGCTCCGTCCGCTCACAACCGACAGCCCTGGCATTTCGTGGTAATAAGGAACAAAGAGAAGCTCAGGGCGATCGCAGGTTTCCACTCCTATGCCAGGATGCTCCCGGGAGCCGACACCTGCATAGTGGTATGCGGCGACAAGGAGCGGCAGCCCCAGACAGGATTCCTGATAGAAGACTGCTCGGCCGCGATCCAAAACATGCTGCTTACCGTACACAACCTTGGTCTTGGTGCGGTCTGGTGCGGTCTGTATCCGGTGATACATCTGACAAGAGGGATGAAGCAGCTCTTATCGCTCCCGGAACATATCATTCCCGTGGGACTGATATCGATCGGGCGCAAGGGAGAGGAAAGGACCGCGCCGGACAGGTTCGACAAAAGCAAGATACACTACGAGGAATGGTGAGAAAAGACGTAATCCAGGACTACGCTGCCAATAACAGCTTCAGCAGCCAGGATGAAGCTCACTTTGACTATTTCTTTTGAAACCATGTCGAAATATGGATCATAAGGGATCACCGTATTGTTTAGTATGACCAATACGGTCCCTGTGATATAGACAGCCAGGAAGACGTATATCCCGAATCTGATAAGGGTCCTTGGGAGCTTCTGCATCCTGCTGAACGCGGATACTATTCTTTCTATATTGTTAGTGCTGTTGGACTGCCTTGAACGCATATCCCATACCCCTTCCATGAATATAGCAGTAGTTAAGCTTACTACAGCATGTTAACATAATGTTTCATTCGCATCAAGCACCATTCTTTACCAAACATCTGTACTATTAAAAAAAAATGTGTTAAAATGTAAATAAAAATACAAAACCCTGGCAAATCGCCTGAAAATAAAGGGAGATACATATGAAAAAGGTTTTTGTAAGCATATTTGAGTGCAAACCAGGCATGAGGATAGCCGAAGATATATTCAATGAGTACGGCGCGATCATAATTGCCGACGGTACCGTACTCGACGACTATCTGATCGAACGGATCATCGATCTCGGCATTCACAGGGTAAGGATCTACGATACTGAAGGAAATGTAATAGAGGTAAGCAACTCAGAACTGTTCAGGGCACAGTACAATGAAAACGTAAATTCTGTAAAAAATATACTCCATGACATTTCAAACGGCAAAAAAATAGATACTGAACGCATGAATCACGCGACCAGGTCCATCCTGTCCAGGATAAATGAGAACAGGGATATCGTCAATTGCATTTCAGAAATGAGAGCGGCCGGGGAATACCTGTATACCCACAGCATAAACGTATCACTGCTTTCGATGCTGATGGGCAAATGGCTCAAATATGATTTCGGAAAGCTGAGATCTCTTGTAACAGCGGGTTTCCTGCATGACATCGGCAAGTGCAAAGTGCCCCAGGAGATACTGAATAAGCCCGGGAAACTTGAAGAAGAAGAATTCGAGGAAGTAAAAAAACACTGTGTGATCGGATACCAGCTTGCAGAGTCGTTCGACGGCATGAACGAAGATATCCTGAAAGGCATACTGCAGCATCATGAAAGGGAAGACGGATCAGGGTATCCGTTTGGCCTGAAGGGCGACAGGATCCACGAAACGGCCAGGATCATCGCAGTTGCAGACATATATGACGCTATGACTTCAAACACGTATTACAGGGAAAGGTTCTGTCCCTTCGACGTGATAGAATGCATGGAAAAGGATTATTTCGGTATCCTCGACCACCGGATCATCAGTATATTCCTCAGAAACATCGCATCTTATTACCTGGGAGAAATGGTGAGGTTAAGCAACGGTGAGATGGGCGAGATCGTACACATCAATCCGTTCAATATCGCAAGGCCCATTATTAAGTCCGGGATCAAATATATAGACCTGTCTGCCGAAAGCAAAGTAAAAATAGCCGAATTGCTGTGACCCTTCCTTGTGACGCGAACAGAAAAAAGTTACGATAAAAGATTTCCAAAAACGACGGTATGCAAGCAATTATATCGGAGTTTTTTTATTTTTGTGTCGATTGGTGTTATTTATTACAGGATGACCGCGAAACTTTTTCGTAGGACAAGCGCTGCAAATAAGTTATAATATGCAGTGCAGAAAGATAAAGTTGAGAAGGGGGTCGTCTGTCCATGTTGAACAGGGTGCTGGAGAAATATGTTAAAGTTGCGAATGACGAAGAAGATACAGAGAACGCTGACAGATTTGAACTGGAATATTATCTGCTGGAGAGCGGGTCGGATTGCGGGGATCCTGAGTGCGGCAGGACCGCATACGGTATAGAGATAATAAAAAGAATGGATAACGGATCCATCGAGCAGAAAAAGTTCGAAGGTATTTATACGGACAAGCGCAGGACAAAGGAACTGATAGACGTTCTGGCTGCCAATACGGTCACTCCCGTATCACTTCCATACATACTTGACGATCTTCTGAGCGAGTGAGACAATTTACCAGATAAAAATCTTTGGTTTTCTGAAGGATATTTACCTGTCTGTGCAGAATATATTGCAAGCCACTCAAAGCCTCATCTGGATTTTGCCTGGAGTGAGGTTTTGTCGTTTTGGCCCCTGAACTTAAGCCTATATATATGGCGGCAAAAAGAAGGAATAAAGACAAAAATGTCGAACTTTAATAGAGTATTTTGATGAACGCGCCCGTATACTATGTATGATACATGCGTTATTTCCGGGGCAAAGCTGAAGCATTATTCAGGATAAAGGATGATGGTTCCATAAGGATTTCGGATGAACTGATTGAAGAGATACGTATCAGCAATGACATCGTGGATGTCGTTTCTGAATATGTGAGGCTTGAGAAGCGGGGCAAGAATTTTTTCGGCCTCTGCCCGTTCCACAGGGAAAAAACGCCCTCGTTCAGCGTCGAGCCTGCCAAACAGATATTTTACTGTTTTGGCTGCGGGAAGGGCGGAAATGTGTTCCATTTTATAGCCCTCGCTGAAAGGCTGGATTTTGTGGAAGCAGTAAAGCTGCTTGCGGACAGGGCGAAGATAACGCTGCCTGAAAGCGACGATCCCCGCGAAAAACAGAAAGCGATGCTGAAGCAGCAGATCCAGAACATAAATCTGATCGCCGCAAGGTTCTTTTACGAAGCGCTGAGATCAAAACAGGGAGAAGCTGCCGCGGCTTATCTGAAGAAGCGGGGAATTACGGAGAACACTGTAAAAAAGTTTGGTCTCGGTTACTCATATGACGGGTGGGATGATCTTTATAAGCACCTGGAGTCACACGGGATAAGCCAGGAGGCGATGCTTGACAGCGGCCTCATCATCAGGGGCAGATCAGGGAATCTGTATGATAGGTTCAAGGGCAGGCTGATGTTTCCGATATTTGATGTCAGAGGGAATGTGATAGGGTTCGGAGGACGTGTTCTTGACGGATCTCTGCCGAAATATATGAACTCTCCCGAGACTGTTTTATATAACAAAAGAAAGCATCTGTACGCGTTGAATTTTGCAAAGAATCACGGAGGAAACAGCCTTATCGTTGTCGAAGGATATATCGACGCCATATCGCTGTATCAGAGGGGGATAAGCAATGTGGTGGCGTCTCTCGGTACGGCGCTGACTGACAGCCAGGCAAGGCTGCTTAAGAAATACGCAGATGAAGTGATCATTTCATATGATACGGATGCTGCCGGACAGGCAGCGACGCTTCGGGGACTCGAGCTTCTAAGGAATGCCGGATGCAGCGTGCGGGTGCTGACTTTGCCTGAAGGCAAGGACCCTGATGAGTACATAAGGGCGAACGGGGCGGACAGGTTCAGATGGCTTGCGGATAATGCGATGCCGCTTGTGGAATATAAAATAAAGGTCATCAGGAAGGAGCATGATCTTTCAGTAACTGAAGAGAAGATAAAATTCCTGAACAAAGCCGCTGATGTGCTCGTAAAAGTCGACAATGCCATGGAACGGGAAATGTACATAAAGAAATTATCCCGGGAATATGAAATATCAGAAGAGGCAATGCTTTCGGAAGTGATAAAGCGGACAAGGCCTGCTTCGGCGCAAAGGAGGAAGATCGCAAAGACAGTGGAAACAGCCGGAAGGACGATTTCTCCGGCAGAGGGCTCAAAAGCGAAGATAATTCGAAACGAACGCTTCGTACTGTCGTTATTATGTGTTGACAATAGTATATATAATGTGGTAAAAGAGCATTTTAAAATAGGAAATTATGTTGG
>JAAZKL010000411.1 GCA_012799845.1 Clostridiaceae bacterium | reverse complement strand
GTGATCGAAGAGCTAAAAGCAGTACCGTCGGGCTATGAGGTTTTCAAATCGGCCTTTCTGGTAAAGGCCTGTCTGAAAGCGGGCAGTCAAGCGAATCTCAGCCCCGGTCTGTTCATAAAGGCCCTGGCAGGACAGTGGGGAGTACCTGTTGCGGCTGCCAGGATGCACCGCAAGGCTATGTATGTCGATACAGGCAGCGGAATGGCGGACCCCCTTGGCAGGTCTTCTCTTTCATAAAAGTATTAAACAGAGAGGCATGCAATGAAACATGCTTCTCTTTCCCGGATATAAAGAGGTGTTAGTTTGAGAAAGCAGTTGATTGCAGATATCGGTTTGAATGAAAGCAGGGTCGCATTGGTCGAGGATGGCGAACTGGCGGAGATATACATCGAAAGGCCGGATATCGACAGGCTGGTCGGCAACATATACCGGGGCAAGATCAGCAGTGTGCTTCCGGGGATGCAGGCGGCTTTCGTGGATATAGGCTATGAAAAAAATGCCTTCCTGTATGCCGGCGATATCATAACAAAGAAAGAATACAGCGAAGATGTTGACGATCATCCCCACGACGCAAAGGACGGGAATATAGCAGACCTGGTGAGCGTAGGGCAGGAACTGACTGTGCAGGTCATAAAGGAGCCCATCGGTTCCAAGGGGCCACGGGTCACCACGCACATCACGCTTCCCGGAAGGCACCTGGTACTGCTGCCCGATGCCGAGTATACGGGTGTGTCCAGAAGGATCGTGGATGAGGAGGAAAGGGCGAAGCTGAAGAGGATCGCGGAAAACCTCAAACCTGAGGGAATGGGGCTGATCGTCAGGACTGCCTCCGAGGGGATGGAAGAGGAGGACTTCAAAGACGACCTGAGCTTCCTGCTGAAGCTGTGGAAAAACATAAAAGGCAAGGGAAAGAGCGGTCCTGTGCCCCGCTGCATACATAAGGACCTGAGCCTTGTTTACAGGATGGTCAGGGATCTGTTTACCAAGGATATCGACAAGTTTATCATAAATGACCGGAGCCATTATGAAAGGATACTGGAACTGGTCGATATCGTCTCTCCTGGCCTGAAGCGCAGAGTGGAGTTTTTTGCGAAGGACGAGAACATATTCGAGTATTACCAGCTTGATTCGAAGCTTGCCCGCGCTCTCTCGCGGAAGGTATGGCTCAAGTGCGGAGGCTACCTGGTGATCGACAGGACGGAAGCCCTTACCGTGATCGATGTGAACACCGGTAAATATGTGGGCAGAAGCAACCTTGAAGATACGGTGCTTAAGGCCAACATGGAAGCCGCCGATGAAATCGCAAGGCAGTTGAGGCTGCGGGACATCGGGGGCATCATAATAATTGATTTTATCGACATGCACGACAAAGAGCATCAGCAGATGGTGCTCGACAGGCTGAAGCAGGTCCTGAGGAATGACAGGACAAAGTCGATCGTGGTTGGCATGACCGGCCTCGGGCTTATTGAAATGACCAGGAAGAAGGTCAGGCAGGACCTGTCCAGCATCATGCTCGCGGAGTGCCCTTACTGCGAAGGGACCGGCAGGCTCCCCGTATCTGATGTGAACGGGAAGGCGAATAAATCAGGTGACAAATGAAAGCCTTGCATATAGCGGATGAAAATCAAATGCCTATAAGCGGACGAAAATCAAAAGCGTTGACAATCGGTCCGCGTATGTGTTAAAATACTTCGGTAACCGCTCGGCCGAGGCTTTAAAATGCTGTCAAAAGGCAGGCTGAAGTTCAACTTTCAGATGTGCGGCCAGTCATGGAACAGCTGCCTCAAAGGTCCGGCGAGTCTGTTTGCAGGAGGGAAATTACGTGTACGCAATTATCGAAACAGGTGGAAAGCAGTACAAGGTACAGGAAGGCGACGTGCTGTTCATCGAGAAGATCGAAGCTGAAGACGGCGCAACGGTCACATTCGACAAGGTCCTGGCCGTATCCAGTGAAGGCAGCGTTACTTTTGGCAGGCCGTTGGTCGAGAATGCCAATGTGACTGCAAAAGTTCTGGGCCAGGGCAAGGCAAAGAAGATCATCGTCTTCAAGTATAAGGCGAAGAAGGGCTACAGAAAGAAACAGGGACACAGACAGCCTTTCACCAAAGTGCAGATCGAAAAGATCAGTGTTTGAGAAATGATAAGTGTTGTAATAACGAGAGATTCGACGGGACTTATCAGAAGCATCGAGATCAGCGGACATTCAGGTTATGCTGAGGCAGGATCGGACATCGTCTGCTCGGCGGTTTCGGTGACAGCATGTACGGCAGCCGGGGCTCTTGAAGACCTGGCAGGACTGAAGGATTGTTACACCGTAGGCGAAGGATACATGTTGATAAGGCTGCCGGAGAAAATGGATGAAAAGCAGAGATCGACTGCTTCGATCATAATGGAAACCACGGCAATTCGTTTCAAACAGGTAGGGTTATCGTACGAAGAGTACATTTCGGTAGAAGATGAGGAGGTGCGGACCGATGATTAGAGTTAATTTGCAGTTGTTTGCTCACAAGAAGGGAGTCGGCAGTTCAAGGAACGGCCGTGACAGTGCGGCTCAGAGGCTGGGCGTCAAGAGAGGCGACGGACAGTATGTTCTGGCCGGCAATATCATAGTAAGACAGAGAGGCACAAAGATACACCCGGGAACCAATGTCGGCAAAGGAAAGGACGACACGCTCTTTGCCCTGACATCAGGCAGGGTCAAGTTTGAAAGACTTGGCAAGGACAAAAAGCAGGTAAGTATAGTAACGATGTAGTTGGCAAAGAATAAGTCCCGGCAATCAGGTCGGGACTTTTTGCGTATGGGAGAGATTTATGTTTATCGATCGCGCAAAAATATATATAAAAGCCGGCAACGGAGGGAACGGAGCGGTTTCGTTCCGGAGGGAGAAGTATGTTCCTGCCGGAGGGCCTGACGGCGGAGACGGCGGAAAGGGAGGCGACATCATATTTGAGGTTGATGAAGGCCTGAGGACGCTCATTGACTTCAGATACAGGCGCAAGTATGTCGCTGATTCCGGTGATAACGGCGGTTCGGCCAAACGCACGGGCAAAAGCGGCGGGGACCTCCTGATCAGGGTGCCGCCCGGTACTGTTGTCAGGGATGCGGAAACAGGGCGTATCCTGGCCGATATGGTGGAGCCCGGGCAGAGGACCGTGGTCGCAAAAGGAGGCAAAGGCGGTGCAGGCAACTGGCATTTCGCTACGCCGACCAGGCAGGTCCCGAGTTTCGCGAAGCCAGGCGATCCGGGCGAGGAATATACGGTAGAACTGGAATTAAAGATGGTTGCCGATGTCGGCCTCGTGGGGTTCCCAAACGCCGGGAAGTCAACGCTGCTTTCTATGGTGTCCGCTGCGAGGCCTAAGATCGCGAACTATCCGTTTACGACATTGGAACCGAACCTTGGTGTTGTCAGGGTGGACGAGGGCGCCAGCTTTTTGCTTGCGGACATACCCGGGCTCATAGAAGGCGCCCACAGGGGAGTCGGCCTGGGATTCGACTTCCTCAGGCATGTCGAAAGGTGCAGGATGCTGCTGCACATCGTGGATGTGGCAGGCGTGGACGGCCGGGATCCCGTGGAGGATTTT
>JAAZKL010000048.1 GCA_012799845.1 Clostridiaceae bacterium | reverse complement strand
ATAATGACATGTTCTACAGCCATGTATCCGGCCTGAAATGGAAAATCGACCTCAAGGGGATAATCAGGGCAAGGATGGCAGATGCGGGGCTCGAATCAGGGAATATACACGACTGCTGCATATGTACTAAATGCCGTAATGACCTGTTCTTCTCATACAGGGGCGACAGGGGCAGGACAGGCAGTATGGCGGCTTTTATACAGATAAGGCAATAGGGAGATATTGATGAGAAGGATCAGCATACTTATTATAACGGCGATACTTACAGCGATTTTGTCATCATGCCAGACAGGCAGAGAGCTTGAACAGCTCCAGCGTCTCCACGAAGGATACGGTCCGGATATGAGCGGAAGCGAAGCTGTCATTGATGATGACGTGTTGGACAGGGGTCCGGAAAGGGGAGGCACACTGAAGCTTTTTACGACAAAACCGGACACGCTCAATCCAATACTGACGACCAACTCATATATGGCAGACATACTTGGCTTTATATATGAAAGTATGACTCGTCTTGACAAAAACCAGAAGGCTGTGCCCGTACTGGCCGACAAATGGACAGTATCCGATGACGGGCTGATATGGGAATTCCACATGAGAGACGGGATCCAGTGGCACGACGGAGAACCGTTTACCGCTTACGACGTGGAGTTCACGATTCAGACCATACTCAACCCTTCGATCAAATCTCCATATAAGTCCATGCTTCTCAACGTGTCCCAATGTGTGGCCACTGATTCGTCGACCGTTAGGATAGCACTGAAGAAACCCAATTCATTCATGCCCGAAATGATGAGTTTTCCGATCATACCCAGGCATCAGTTCCTGACTGTGGATGTGCTGACGGCCTCCAGGGACCTTGAGCCTGTCGGGACAGGACCATACAGGTTCGTATCGTATGACGCGGATGATAAAATAATGCTTACGCTGAATGAAGGATGGTGGTACATGGATGTCGATGAAACGCTGAAGTCAAATGGCATGTATATCGAAAATATACATGCTAACATATTCGGCAAAATCGAGGACGCCATGGGAGCTTTCCTGTCGGGTGACGTGGATGTGGCGGGGATCGGCATCAGTGAATACCACAAATATATGGAGAGGACCGATCTTACCATAAAAAAGTATACATCAAGAAATTATGAATTTATATCCATGAACCTGAACGACCCCGTTTTATCGGACATTTATGCCAGACAGGCGATCGCACTTGTGATCGACAGGGAAAAGATCATAAGCGAGGTGCTGAAGGGAGCTGCAGTGGAAGCAGAGCTGCCAATACTTCCCGAATGCTGGCTGGAGGACGCGAAGGGATCGATTGAAGGCAAAAACAGCGGGTCCGACGGCATAAATACACCTGATCCTGATATGGAAGGGAATACTCCTGATTCCGACGCTGCCGGGACGCCTGATGAAGTGCTGACACTCGGCGGATGGAAGAAAAACGAGCAGGGATATTACAAAGTGATCAAAGGGAGCAGGAGATATCTCACACTGGAACTGCTGGTCAATTCCAACAACAGTCTGCGTGTGAAGGCTGCAGAAATGATACGCGGGCAGCTGGAAGAAGCGGGTATAAAGGCAAGCGTGGTGCAGCTTTCCTGGAAAGACATGATGACTAGGATAAATTCAGGGAAATACAAAATGGCTCTCCTTGGATGCAGGATCCCGCAGATACCGGACATATCGTTCATGTATTCGGACGGTTACCTGCCTTACGCTTCATCGACGGGGTATTCCGAAGCCTATAATATATCCGGTTATGAAAGCATGGATGTAGACGAATATATTTCAGGAATTTTCAGTGAAAACAGCGCAACGGTAAAGAAGGAAGTCTATAAGGCACTGAAGGCCCGGGTCCTGCAGGACTGCCCGTATATCGGCCTGTATTTCCTGCAGGATGCGATGGTATACAGCAAGCATGTCAAGGGCAACATGATCCCTGACACATGGAACAGGTTTTATGATATATACCATTGGTACAAGCCCGTGCCATGAATGGCGGCTGTGCCGCAAAACGACGAAAGGAGTTCAGGGAATGCTCTGGCTGATAATAGCGATATTAGTGGTTATTGCAGATCAGATTACAAAGTACATCGTCGTAAAGAATATAAGTCCTTCGGAGATGATACCGGTAATCGACAATTTTTTTTATCTGACGCTGCACAGGAACCAGGGCGGCGCATGGGGGATATTCCAGAACAGCAGGATGCTGTTCCTGGTTCTGATACCTGTGATCTCAGGTTTTGTACTGTACAGCATAATCAGGAGCAGGGATAAATTCCTGCGTGCGTTCCTGGGGCTCATATTGGGCGGGGCAATCGGGAATTATATCGACAGGCTGGCCGGAGGGAAGGTGATCGATTTCATGCTGTTTTACATAGGATCATATCCGTTCCCCGTATTCAATGCCGCCGATATCGCAGTTACATGCGGCACCATACTGCTTGCCGTCTATGTCCTGTTCATATATAAAGAACCCAATAAAGCAGATCAGGATGTGGAAAGCAATGAGGAATGAAATCATCACGATAAATCCGGAGGATGCCGGAAAACGGCTTGATGTGTGGCTCACAGCTGCACTAGGAGAATTTTCCAGGTCATACGTGGAGATGCTGATAGAACAGGGGAATGTGACAGTCGGCGGGAAAACGGTAAAAACGGGTTATAAGATAAAGGCGGGCGACAGCGTGCATGCAAAAATACCTGCGCCTAAAACGCCGGAAGTCGTCGCTGAAGAAATACCGCTCGATATATTGCATGAAGATGAAGATATAATAGTTATCAACAAGCCCAGGGGCATGGTCGTGCACCCGGCAGCGGGCAACTACAGCGGCACTCTCGTCAATGCCCTGCTGAAGCATTGCAGCGGCTCTCTGTCTGACATCAACGGCGTCATACGCCCCGGTATAGTCCACAGGATCGACAAGGACACTTCAGGTGTACTTGTTATCGCCAAGAACAACAATGCACATTCGATCCTGTCCCAAAAGCTCAAAGAACATGATATCAACAGGGTCTACATAGCCGCTGCCGAGGGGATCGTACCTGCAGACCGCGGTAAGATCGACGCGCCGATCGGCAGGCATCCCGTGGACAGGAAGAAGATGGCCGTCAACCTGAAGAACGGCAGGAGAGCCGTGACACACTTCAGTGTGCTGGAGCGGTTCAGGTCCGCCACATTACTGGAACTGAAGCTTGAGACAGGCAGGACGCACCAGATAAGGGTCCACATGTCATATATCGGCCATCCACTGGTCGGGGACACCGTATACGGCAAAAAGAAGCAGAAATACGGGTTTGAAGGGCAGGCGCTCCATGCAGCAATGCTTGGATTTGAACATCCGCGCACAGGCGAGTATGTCGAATTTTCGGCAGAACCTCCGCAGGAGTTCAGGGAGCTTGTTGAAAGGCTTCGGCAGGAGAAATGACCGTTCTATTTTGTTGTTTCACGGGATGACCGATCATGCATAATTGGTTGCAAGTGT
>JAAZKL010000410.1 GCA_012799845.1 Clostridiaceae bacterium | reverse complement strand
CTGATCCAGTCAAGCCAATCAACTGATCCGGCCAAGCCATCAGCTGATCCAGCGAGGCCTGTCAGCTGATTCGTCAACCCTATCAACTGATCCGGTCAGGTTTATTTCGTTGCCAGAACCTTCTTAAGCTTCACGAACCTGGGCAGGCCGTTCTCCAGCGGAGGAGCCGACACACCCTGGATAAGAGGCAGCGCATAATCGATGAATTCCTGCTTCAGTCCGTTGCCGGCCTCATTGATCCACTCGCGAGGTATCTTTTTCTCAGTATTTGCAACATCCGTAAGATTGACAAGCTTGGTTACGCACTTATATTCGGGACCGGCAGCTCTTTCGAAGGCCACCATGTAGTCGGTCTTGCCCTCGACCGCGTATCTGACTGCCATTTGGCCTGCCATGTATGCTTCGTTCACGTCTGTCAGCGATCCGCAATGAGCTGCACATCTCTGCAGAAGACTGAACTCTATGCCGCGCACCTTTGAACCGGTCTTTTCCTTCAGGACATTTGCGAGAGTGCTGGCCAGTCCGCCCAACTGTGCATGTCCGAATGCGTCCTTCATTTTTGCGAGATCAGAACCATACTCGGAGATGTATTTGCCGTCCTTGTCCTTGATTCCTTCTGAAACGGCTATGATGACATTGTTCTGCTTCCTGTATACTTCAATCGTCTCCTCGACGAACTTGTCCATGTCGAAAGGCAGTTCAGGCAGATAAATCAAATCGGGTCCGAAGCCTGCATACGCCGCAAGGGCAGCCGAAGCTGTCAGCCAGCCGGCGTTCCTTCCCATGATTTCCAGCACTGTGATCTGGCCTTTGTCGTAAACCCTGGCGTCATGATAAACTTCCATAATGGAAGTCGCGATATATTTTGCGGCACTGCCGTATCCGGGACAGTGGTCTGTTCCCCAGAGGTCGTTGTCGATGGTCTTCGGAACACCCATCACACGGCATTCATATCCAACAGACTGCATGTACTTGCTTATCTTGTTGCAGGTGTCCATTGAATCATTTCCGCCGTTATAGAAGAAATATCTGATATTATACTTTTTGAATACCTCCAGCAGCCGCTTGTAATCGGTATCGTCATCATCAGCATTTTTAAGCTTGTAACGAACCGAACCCAGCGCCGAAGAAGGGGTAGTCTTCAATAGTTCCAGTTCATACGGGTCTTCCTGGCTCATATCATAGAATTCTTCCTCAAGCATGCCCCTGATGCCATGTGCTGCACCGTAAACCGCGGTTATGCAATCCTGTTTGAGTGCCTCCTGGAAAACACCGCAAGCACTTGCATTGATAACTGAAGTCGGTCCGCCCGACTGTCCGAATATTGCTGCTCCTCTTAGTTCGCTCATAATCACACCTCCTGAGTAAATCAAATTAAAATATAGCATAATGTGACCCAAAATGCAATTAGAGATGGACATTTTTTTAACATACAGGTACCAATTGCCCAGATACCAAACGCCCAGGTACCGACCACCCAGATACCAATCACTATCTGTCAGTCACTGTTAATCTGCACCGTATATCAACTATTTGCCAACACAATATTCTTATCATCATCTGTGAAGTTTTGCAGCTTTTGGGAAATGATACGTTTGGTTGCAATGTTTTTTCATTTGCCAGTGCTAATTTTTGCAACTTTTGGGCGATCTGATGAGTATTTTTACAATAGTCAGTATACATAATGAGATAATACAGAGATTTATGCAAACTAATCATAATAATGTAGGTGTGAGAAGCTAAATTAATCACCCAAAACCTGAAAAATCTCACACTGAATAACCGCTTCTTCTGTTTCGCCACTCTTGATTTCTGCATCTTTAATCCCATATCCCATACCACATACCCCTGTCTTTGCACCCCACCAGCCGACATATCCCAGATTTCTGCGTCTTTTTGACAAACCTGACAATCCAAAATAAAATGGTAATAGAAGCTAAACACTGCTTCTCGTCGTGGTTCAGGCCATGATTCAGCACCTGCCACAGATCTGCTATCATAATCACAATCATAATCATAATCATAATTATAATCAGGAAGAGGGTTGCGTATGGATTACAGAACACTGGGAAAAAGCAATGTGAAGGTATCCGAAATCATACTCGGATGCTGGGCAATGGGCGGCGGTTACTTCGGTGAAGCGGCCGACCGGGATTCCATCGAAGCGATAAGGGTATCTCTGGAGAAGGGGGTCAACACGTTCGATACTGCCGAAGTATATGGCCGCGGACACTCGGAAACCGTTCTGGGGAAAGCCCTCGAAGGGACCGACAGAGAAAAGTGCGTCATCATCACCAAGGTATTCAAGCACAATATGAGGTATGACCTGCTGATCAAGGCCTGCGAACGAAGCCTCAGGAATCTGAAGACAGACTACCTGGATGTGTATTTCCTGCACTACCCCGTCGACAATGTGCCAATCGGAGAGTCGATGGAAGCAATGCTCGCGCTCAAGGAAAGAGGACTTATCAGGGCCATAGGCCTTTCGAATTTCAGCCTGGAACAGCAGAAGGAAGCCATGCGCTACGGTCCTGTGGACGTGATCCAGCCGTGCTACAGCCTGTTGTGGCGGTATCACGACAAGGATCTCCTGCCGTTCTGTATAGAAAACGATATAGGTGTCGTTCCTTACAGCCCGTTGGCTCAAGGACTTCTTACAGGCAAGTATAAAAAAACCGATGTTTTTACCGATGGCCGCAGTCGCGCCGCGCTGTTCCAGCCGGAAAACTACTGGCGCTGCCTTGATGTGACTGAAGTGGTGAAGGAAGTCTCTGCAAGGCATGGCAAGACGCCTGCCCAGGGCGCCATCAACTGGCTTCTCATGACGCCGGGCATCACCGCTCCCATCGTTGGCGCGAAAAATGCGGAGCAGGCCAGGGAGAATATCGGAGCCACAGGGTGGAGATTCACCGACGAGGAATACGCGGAGATCGACGAAGCCAGCAGAAAGTTTACAGACACGCTGCCGGAATATGCCCTGTTTTTCTCTACTGAAATTGCAAGGCAGTAAGATTTGGAGAAACTGTAAAGCTTAAAAATCGCTGAAAAACCAAGTCCCGTTTTGCATTGCAGCATGGGACCTGGTTTTTTTATTACAGGGATCGCGAAAGTAGGATTGCAGCAAGAAGGATCGCGAAAGTGATCTCAACAAGATGGACCGCGGAAGGAATCGCACCAAGAGGGATAGCGAAAATCGCGGAAGGGACCGCACCAAGAAGGAGCGCGAAAGGTCGCAACAAGTAAATCGCGGAAGGGATCGCAACAAGAGAGAACGCAAGAGGGGTCACAACAGGTAAATCGCGAAAATCGCGACAAGAGATCGATGAAACAATGAATCGCGATAGGGCAATAAAATGATTGACAATTGAGTAAAAAGGCAGTAATATATTTTTATAAAGTTAGTTCAGGCTAACATATTGATCATAACTTTGTAATAAAACCATAACCTGTTACTGAACCATGATTTATTATAAACGTATGACTTGTTTTTAAACCACGGTTTACTGTAAAGCCATAACTTGCTTTTAAACCACGGTTT
>JAAZKL010000409.1 GCA_012799845.1 Clostridiaceae bacterium | reverse complement strand
CCCGGAACATTTCGCCGGCGCCCTCGCAGTCGCTGGATGTTATGATGGGCGTATGGACATATACGAAGCCCCTCTCCTGGAAGAAGCGGTGTATTGCATATGAAAGCGCGCTCCTCAGCCTGAAGACCGCGGAAAATGTGTTCGTCCTCGGCCTGAGGTGGGCTATGGTACGCAGGAACTCAAATGAATGACGTTTTTTCTGCAGCGGGTATTCGGGAACACATATCCCTTCTGTTTCAACATCCGAAGCCTTCAGCTCAAAAGGCTGTTTTGCTTCAGGTGTGGCAACAAGCGTGCCGCGGGCCCTGATCGATGTGCCCTGGTTTAGTTTTGCCACTTCGCCGAAGTTGTCGATGACTCCTTCTTCAAACACGATCTGCAGGTTTTTCATGAACGAACCGTCGTTGAGTTCAATGAATCCGAATGTTTTTGAATTCCTTATGGTCCTGATCCAGCCCGCCACCTCTATCTCACTTCCGCAGTACGATGCCGGATCCCTGTACATCTGCCTTATTTCGACCTTCACTTAAGTATCCTCCTTTATGTCTCAGTGTTGCTGAATTCCTGGAAATCATAAGTATTTTGAGCATTTCCGCCAATGACGTACGGACACCGGAACAGATTTTGCCATGTGCCCCGTACCCTTTACATCGTTCTCTTAAATCAAGTATAATACTTAAAAGATGCAAAGACAAGCTGAGGAAATCAAAGTGAAAATGAAGATACTGGTCGTGTCAGACCGTGAAGAGCCTTATATTTGGGATTACTTCGATATGGAACGCTTCAGGGATGTGGATCTCGTGCTGTCATGCGGTGACTTGAAGGCCGAATATCTGTCATTTCTGGTGACGATGATAAAAGCGCCTCTTTTTTATGTCCCGGGAAACCATAACAGGCGATATATCACGCATCCGCCAGAGGGGTGCGAATCGGCGGACGGCACAGTGCTGGTCCACAAAGGCATCAGGGTTTTAGGCCTGGGAGGCAGCATGAACTACAACAACAGGGAATTCCAGTATACCGAGGAGCAGATGCAAAAAAGGATCCGCAAGCTGAGGAGGACGATCAAAAAGCATAAGGGCTTCGACATCCTGCTGACCCACGCGCCTGCCTATGGCCTCGGCGACGGAGACGACCTGGCCCATACCGGCTTCAAAAGCTTTATTGAGCTTCTCGACACACACTCCCCCCAATACTTCTTCCACGGCCATCAGCACCTGAACTATGGCCGCCGCTCAAGGATTCTGCAATACAAGAATACCACCATTGTAAACGCATTCGGGTATTATTTGATGGATTGTGAATTTTAGCTGCAGAACCGTCCCTTTTACGGGATCGTCTTACAGGATCGTCCCCCTGACAACTTTTGCTTCTCATTCAACCACATTTACGAACCAATCCATGTTTATGATCTGCTCGCGGGTGGCCACTTCGCCTTTCTTGACCTTAAGGGAGCCGTCCTGGCCGTATATTGGCCCGGTAAACGGGTGGTAGAGCCCGCTGCTGATCATCTTTATCATGAAGTCCAGGAGCTTCTGGGTCTCCGGAGGTACGAGCCTTCTTGAGTAGAAGAAGTCCACGATCCCTGAATCCATTCCCCACCAGAAGTTGATCACCTTCTGGCCAGGTCCGGCAGGCCTCCGGGCACTCTTCATGAGATTGTGGAGCATTTTCTCGTAGAATATGCCCCAGTTCCAGACAGGCGCCGCGATATGTTCATGTATCAGGCCATCCTCTCCTATGGCAGCCGCATATACGCCATATTCGCTTGTGACCGACCTGTCTGACAGCGTGTCATGATGCGAGATCACGTCACAGCCCTGGCGTATAAGGGATCCACTGGCCGCTTCCGCTTCACGTGCATCGTCCCACCGGTTCAGGAACACCGCCCTGACCCTGGCATCCGGGTTGACCATCCGGGCGCCGAGGGCAAAGGAGTTGATGCCGTTTATCACTCCCGGGACCGGCAGCGTTCCGACATATCCGAGCAGGTTCGTTTTTGTTACCGCTCCGGCGGCGATCCCTGCAAGGAACCTGGGTTCATACATCCTTCCGAAATATGTGTTCACATGCTTGTATGAATGGGTCTCGGAACAGTTGAGGAACTTCGTTCCGGGAAACACCATTGCCGCCTTCAGCGTCGCATTGATAAAGGCGGGGCTCGTCACGAACACCACGTCATTGCCGTCCTGCGCCAGCTTTTTCAGCACATCATAAGCTTCTGCCGTTTCAGGCACGTTGTCCACATACGACGTGCTTATCGCATCGTCGAAAACCTTGCTCACATGGAGCCTGCCCATCTCCTGGGCATAAGTCCAGCTTGAGCTCTTCGTATCCTTCGCATACACGAACGCGACCTTCAGGGTCTTCTTCGGCATTACGAACGCTGTCAGCGTCGAGATCAGGCCTTCGCCGGTTTCCATGGGCACGGTCTGGATGTCAACGGGCTTGCTGCTGCTCATCTGGTCCAGTTCTATGAGCAGGCTGCTTATTCTTGCCCTCACCTTTTCCTCGTCTATCTCCTTCGGCAAGCCGTATACGGTTATGTATTCCAGGAATGCGTCGCCTGTGGTGATGGGAAGCTCCTGGCCGCCCAGTTCGAGGTATATTTTCCTGAAAGGCAGGTATATGGAGTTGGTGAAATATTTGTATTTATTGTAATCGATCAGCTTCGGGTCCGGCTCGAAATTTTCCAGGTATCCCAGCAGCTTGTTGAAGGAATTCCTTTTGCTGAACCATATCGTATTTATGTTGGTTTTTTTGTAGAAGTCAAGGAATTCGTAATAGATCGATATGTTGTCGTCATTCTCATCTCTTTTGGGTACGAGCCTCATGACCCTGCCCTGGAAGGAATATGCATCAAAGTACTTCAGGACGCTGACCCTTTTGTTCCCTTCGACGACGTAAAACCAGTTGAGGTATTCATACACCTTGATCGGATCCCTGATACCCTCTTTCAGATGTGCTTCGCACAAAGCTGTCCATTTTGCCGCAAACTCCGTCCTCTGGGTCATCAGCGGCATGAAGTTGACAGCGAACGACCTGCTCCTGGCATTAGTGTAAGTGCCTACGATTTTTTTCAGCGGGATCTCTACGACGCCAAGGTCGATTTCGTAGATTATTTCTATATTCTTAAGGATGCCTTCCAACACCGGCAGATACCCGGTCATACCCTTCGAAACGCTCCGGGAGTATTCCTTCTGCCCCAGCTTTCGGGCTATCGTATAGTGATTGTCTGCTTCCGCTCTGTCCATCCAGTCTCACCCTTTCCGTATATATGCTGACATTATTTCACGTATACTGATTTGGGTTTGCATGTATGCCTTATGGGGCCTGGTGCATACCGTTCGGGTCCCAGCGCACACCGGTATGGGACCCCGTCCATGCCGGTCGGGACCCCGTCCATACCGGTATTGTTAGGCATACATAAGGTACATGCTTTAAGTATACATGCAAATATACATACTGTCATCGCCGCAATTCTGTTCCATAATTTCCGGAGAAAAATGCCCGTACCAGGATGCATCAGGAACATACCCGCATCGGGATGCTCCGGCAAATCTACTTATACCTGTCTGTCCACATCCTTTCTGAAGCGGTTGACGATATTTCTGATTATGTTCATATGTTCGAACCATGAGATCTGGTAAGTCACTTCCCTCTCCCTGGGAACGGTTATGATGCCGAGTGTGTTGTACCCTTCCGGGTAGCATCTGTATTCCAGGATCTTTTCCTCTTCCCCCCTTAGCACCCTGATCCATGTGTAAACCGGATATCCTTTCAACGCCTCGTTGATACCTTCCTCCGTCTGGATATCCATATTGTTGATGCCCAGGATGATATCGCCCCTCATCATGCCCATCGACTGCGCATTGCTCCCCGGAAGCACATCCAGCACCCTCAGTCCTCGTTTGACAGCACTGTACAGCGGTCTCTTCCTCTTTTCCGACATTACGGACCAGACAGATATGCCTTCTCTCCCCATGATGCACAATACGGCGCCCGCCAATCCTACCCATCCGACATCTCTTGATATCAGCGCAAGTACCATAAGTACGTTGCCGAATGCAAAGAGGGTTGCCGCGCTCCTGACAGCTTTATGTTCAGGCTGCATCGATATCGAAACATCGGTATGGTACAACATCGCAATAAGGCAGTCGAGCCCCAATGCCCCCGCCGCCCCGGCCAGGGACTTCGGACCGAACGGCATGGCAAGGCCTGCCGCAGACTGCGGCAGCAATGTTCCCGGCTGCAGCAGGTAAGTTATAAACACGACCGGTATTACCCAGAATCTTTTTGTTAGAAAAGCTCCCGTTATTTCGCCGTCATGATACATATATACAGGTATGTGCCCGAACCTTCTGTTGATAAAGAGCAACAGCCCTTCAAGCATCAGCATCACGGCAGACAGGCACAGGAGCGACGGCACGTTTACGTTCGGAATATCAAAGATGTAGCTTGCTGCGGAAAGCAGGCCTGCCGCATACGGAAAGTTCACGAACCTCAGGTCGAAAAGCAGCAGCAGGCACATAATGTAAAACAGATACCTTACAGTATCTGTTTCAAGCGTTACACCGGCTGCCACAGTAAGCATGCTGGAGGCAAAACCTGCGGTCAGCCCTGCCAATATTATTCTCTGGGCGGTTTCTTTCAGGCTGAACTTTGCTCTGAACTTCGCGCTTCTGTATACCTCTTCCTGCAGCTCTGAATACATGCGGTAATGAGACCGTATGAAAGCTATCACCACAAGGCACATGAACAGGAAAAAGTAATCTGCAAAAAATGCCTTAAGCATCTCTGCTGCTATCGCACCTGCCAACTGCAGCACAAAACCAACTCCTACTTCCTTTCGAAAAGTATCGAATCAAGGCGTTTGCGGACTTCTCTGAGGAACCCTGAGGTGTTTACGACCGTCTTGTTTTCCAGCACGGAGAGGCCTGCCAGATCCCTTGTCATCACACCTTCTTCTATCGTTCTGATGGCAGCGGTCTCAAGGTCATTGGCAAAGCTGACGAGTTCATCGTTCCCGTCAAGTTCGCCCCGTTTCCTGAGCGCTCCTGTCCAGGCAAAGAGCGTCGCCATCGAATTGGTCGATGTTTCCTCTCCCTTAAGGTGTTTGTAGTAATGCCTTGTAACCGTACCGTGGGCTGCCTCGTACTCATAGCAGCCGTCAGGCGATACCAGGACCGATGTCATCATCGCCAGGCTCCCGTATGCCGAGGCTACCATATCGGACATCACGTCGCCGTCGTAATTCTTGCATGCCCAGATCATGCCGCCTTCCGACCTGATGACCCTGGCAACCGCGTCATCGATAAGCGTGTAGAAGTACTCGATGCCAGCCTCTTTGAACTTCTCGCTGTACTCTTTATCGTACAAGTCCTGGAAAATATCTTTGAAGGTATGGTCATATTTCTTCGAAATAGTGTCCTTTGTTGCGAACCACAGGTCCTGCCTGACTTCCAGGGCATAATTGAAGCATGCCCTGGCAAAGCTTTGTATGGATTCATCGGTGTTATGCATGCCCATCAGGACGCCCGGTCCTTTGAACTCATGGATAGTCTCGCGGAAGACCTCGGTCCCGTCCTGGTTCCTGTAAACCAGTTCGGCCGTACCCGGTCCCTCTGCGCGGTACTCCAGGTTTTTATAGATGTCGCCGTAGGCGTGCCTTGCCAGGGTTATAGGCTTCTTCCACGTCCTGACGAAAGGACTTATTCCCTTCACGATGATGGGAGCCCTGAACACCGTGCCGTCAAGTATTGCCCTGATGGTCCCGTTGGGGCTTTTCCACATCTGTTTGAGGCTATACTCCTCCACCCTCTGCGCATTGGGTGTGATCGTCGCACACTTGACGGCGACCCTGTGCTTTTTAGTCGCCATCGCAGCGTCGATGGTAACCTGGTCGTCAGTTTCGTCGCGGTGCTTGAGACCGAGGTCGTAATATTCTGTGTTCAGTTCTATATATGGGGCCAACAGTTCATCCTTAATAAGCTTCCAGATGATCCTGGTCATTTCGTCCCCGTCCATCTCAACAATAGGGTTTTGCATTTTGATTTTCTCAGCCATTTGCCATGCCATCCTTTCGTTATTCCAGTTATGCCTGTTATCCTGTTATTTTGACATAACTGTTATTTTTATGCGATGATCGCGTTTTTACGCTTGATTCCGGTCCGCAAGCAGCGGTCCCATTTTTCATGCGGTGTTTAAGTGTTTCATGTCGTGATTGCGTTTCTCATTCGGTAATTTCGCTTTTCTTACGGTGATGCCGTTTCTCCTTCGATAACTCTGCTTTTTATGCGGTGTTTCCGTTTCTCATTCGGTGTTTTCATTTTTCATGTTTTCACGCGGTATTTCCGCTTCCCATACAGCGTTTTCATTTTTCATGTTTTCACGCGGCGATCCCGGCTCTCATATGGGTTTCCGTTTCGCCGCCATAATCAGGCTTCCCTTACATATCCCAAAGAATACCTAACCGGCTTGATTGGCGCCGCAGCACTTCTTGTATTTTTTGCCGCTCCCGCAGGGGCACGGATCGTTCCTGCCCACCTTGTCGCTTACCGCCATCTTTGACAGCCTGAATTCCTTTGTCAGCTCTCTTCTCCTCTCCTCCGAAAGGATGCCGTCCCATTCCTCCAGGTTGTACAGCCAGTCCGCCCTTGCCTCGTGCATGTTCCAGTAAAGCTTCTCAAAATCTATTTCCACCGACAGCTCTGTTTCCTCTTCCAGCGAATCAAGATCCACCTGCTCCTTAAGGCTTGTGTTTATCCCATCAAGAAAACCGGTAAATGTTACAGTATCCATCCCGAATCCACTTGCCAGATCCTTCAGTTTGCCCTCAAGCTTCTCAATGCGCTTCTCCAGTATGCAGCGGTAATTTTCCTTTTCCTTCTCAAAGTAACCTGCCCAGAATACGTTTTGTTGCTGCGGAGTCGCAAGACCTTCCACAGAATTTTTCCACTGTTCGTACAGTCCCATCTTTGTGCTCCTTCTCCATCGGTATAAAAGGTAAATTTATCATTTTAAAATGTATTATAGCATGGATTCATATATTGTCAAAACACTTGATGCGCGGGCTGTGCACGTTCAGCAGGATCTTCAGCAGGATCGGTTCGGGATCCTTCCGGACAGCAGCCTGCAGACCTGAACGGCAGACGTTGATGAAGAGAGGATCAATCGCTGATCCTGAATGGCAAATATTGAGAATGACAGGATCAATCGTCGACCCTAAATGGCAGATATCGAGAATGACAGGATCAATCGTCGACCCTAAATGGCAGATATCGAGAATGATAGGATCAAT
>JAAZKL010000408.1 GCA_012799845.1 Clostridiaceae bacterium | reverse complement strand
ATGCCGGTCGAGCAGGTAGTCGTCTATCGGTTTGATGCCCGGATCGAGGACAAAGGTGTTGAACGCCATCTTTGCTACCTCTTCCATGACGACGGCGTTGACGACGGCATCATGGGCATTTTTCCCCCAACTGAACGGGCCGTGGCTGTTGACCAGCACCCCGGGCACATGCAGAGGATCGATACCGCTGAAGGTCTCGATTATGACCTTGCCTGTGTTGTATTCATAGTCGCCGTCGATCTCTTCCTTTGTAAGCTTCCTGGTACAGGGTATCTGCCCGTAGAAATGGTCTGCATGGGTCGTCCCCAGCGCCGGGATGCTCCTTCCGGCCTGAGCCCAGCTAGTGGCCATCGTAGAATGTGTATGCACCACTCCTCCTACTCCGGGGAATGCATTGTATATGGCTAAATGTGTCGGCGTGTCGGAAGAAGGCCTCATATCACCCTCCACCTGCTTCCCGTCAAGGTACAGCACCACCATGTGTTCAGGCTTCATCCCGTCATATGGTACTCCGCTGGGCTTTATTACCACGAGTCCGCGCTCCCTGTCGATACCGCTGACATTCCCCCATGTGAACACGACCAGTCCGTGCCTGACCAGATCGAGATTCGCCTGCAAAACCTGTTCCTTTAATTCCTTCAGCATAATTTCCCTCCTGTTTCGCGGATGTCCGGCAGTAGGCGCTTCGCTGCACAGATGTCCGGCAGTGGACGCTTCGCTGCGCGGATGTCCGGCAGCGGGCATTTCACAGTTCAGTTGCCCGATACCGTCTTCTTTATTTCCTTCAGCCGCTTCATCACATCGTTGGCTCCCCTGCCGAAATAGTCGTGCAGCAGCTTGTACTCCGCATAAAGTTTCTTGTATATTTCCACATTTTCCGGGATCGGCTTGTAATATTCTTCTTTCACCTTGGACATATGCTTCGCGGCCTCAAATATAGAATCGTAACCGCCCTTTGCCTTTCCTGCGGCCACTGCGCCGAACATGGCGGAACCCAGCGCCACGGTCTGCGGCGATGCGGATATCCTGATCTCCCTGTTGGTCACGTCAGCATATATCTGCATCATGAACTCGTCCTTCTCAGCTATACCGCCGCACGCATACAGTTCATTTATAGGCACGCCGTTGCTTTCGAACGTTTCGATTATCATGTTGGTGCCGTAAGCGGTGGCTTCGATCAGCGCCCTGTAGATCTCTTCAGGTTTCGTATTGAGGGTGCATCCGAGCAGTACGCCTGTCAGGTCGGCATCGACCAGCACCGACCGGTTCCCGTTCCACCAATCCAGGGCAATGAGGCCGCTTTCGCCCGGTTTGAACTTTTTTGCCTTCTCCCTGAGGAACTTGTGGATATTGATCCCCTTCTCCCTGGCCTCTTCCTTATATGAAGCCGGCAGGCAGTTTTCAATGAACCATTCGAAATGGTCTCCCACACAGGATTGCCCTGCTTCGTATCCGAGGAACCCGGGGATTATTCCGTCCTCGACCACACCGCACATGCCGGGTACTATCCTCTCTTCGGTGCCGAGAACCATATGACACGTGGAAGTACCCATGATCATCAGCATCTTTGCAGGTTCAACGATACCCACTGCAGGAACTGCCACATGGGCGTCCACATTTGCTATCGCCACAGCGGTACCCGGCAGGAGTCCGGTCATTTTCGCCATTTCCTCAGTGAGTTCACCAGCTTTCCCGCCCAGCGGATAGATATCCCTGCTGAGCTTCTCGTCTACCAGGTTTTCAAGCCTGGGGTCAAGCGCTTTGAAAAACTCATTCGGCGGATAACCCTCGCGTTTGCTCCATATCGCCTTGTATCCGGCGGTACAGCTGTTTCTCCTCTCATTGCCCGTCAGCTTCAGGATTATCCAGTCCGTAGCCTCCATGAATTTGTCGGCCGCTTCGTAAATTTCAGGCGCTTCGTCAAGTATCTGCATTATTTTCGGGATAAGCCATTCCGATGATATTTTCCCGCCATATCTCTTCAGAAAGTCAAAACCCTTCGATTCCGCGATCTCATTGAGCTTGTTCGCTTCAGGCTGCGCAGCATGATGTTTCCAGAGCTTGACATATGAATGGGGGTTCGATCTGAACTCATCCATAAGACACAGGGGTGTTCCGTCGGCTTTGATCGGCAGCATGGTGCAGGCCGTAAAGTCGATGCCGATACCTATCACATCTTCCGGTGAGACTCCGGATTCCTTAAGCACAGCGGGTATGGTCACGGCCAGTACCTCAAGATAGTCCGCAGGATGCTCGAGTGCCCAGTCAGGTTCAAGCTTCGTTTTGCCGTCAGGCAGATATTCGTCCATAACTCCATGGGTGTATTCCTTCACTGCAGTCGCAACTATGTTGCCGGTGTCCGTTTCCACCAATACCGCTCTGCCCGATTGCGTACCGAAATCGATGCCCAGAGAATACTTTTTGTTTGACATTCTGACTTACCTCCCATTTTTTAAATATGATGTATAGTCGAAAACCTTTGTTCAGCCGTTCCGTGACACACATGAATCCCCGACGATCAACCCGGGCACGATGACCCTTTGCCTGCCGGCATTTTCAACCGGAGCCTTTTCGTTTATCATCTCCAGAAGGAGTTCTGCCGCAGCTTCACCCAGTTTTTCCTTGGGGTGTCCCACCGTCGTCAGTTTCACGGGACTGCTCTGAGCCAGGTATGAGTCGTCGAACCCGACAACGGATATGTCCTCCGGCACCCCCAGCCCCATCCTGCCCAGTTGCTGAATGACTTTCACCGCCACCTCGTCATTATAAGCCGCAACTGCATCGACACAGGCCCCCCTGTCGATTATATTCCTGATCGCAGCACAAGGCTTGACATTCCTGTCTTCCGTATGGAACCATATCACCTTGTCCGGGTCGTATACGATCCCGTTGTCGATCAGCGCTCTCGAATAGCCCTTGTGCCTGTTGATGCCCTGTATGTCGTCAGCCTTGAATATCCCAACGATATTTTTATGTCCGAGCTTTATAAGATACTCTGTCGCCGCGTACTCGCCGGCCTCGTCGTCAAGTACTGCCATTGGCTTATCCTCAAGCATCTGGTAAGAGCCGTGTATGAAAACGTAGGGTATCCCGT
>JAAZKL010000407.1 GCA_012799845.1 Clostridiaceae bacterium | reverse complement strand
GGTGCTGCGGTGAGCGGTGCTGCGGTGAGCGGTGCTGCGGTGAGCGGTGCTGCGGTGGACGGTGCTGCGGTGCGATGAAAAATGGGCCCACCGGGCAATAATATCGTCAGTTGCGGTCCGTTGCCGAATCAGGCAACTGTACCGTGTAAATATAAACATGTTGAGATGTCGTGGCAATAGAAATAGCAGAAATGCCGGATAAAATGGAGGCTGTACAAATGAGATGGACACAGGTAAAAATAAAGACGACCGAAGAGGCTTGCGATGCTGTATCGGAGATGCTTACCTCCATCGGTGCCGGCGGAGTCGTGATAGAGGATCCCGATGAGATCAGGCGGCAGTTGGAAAGCCTTGATTCACCGGATTATGCCGACTGGAGGATCCTGGAGCAGTTGGACGGCGATGTGACGGTGAAGGCGTATTTCAACCAGGAGCATGATCCTGACGAACTGGCGGCTAAGATCCGTGAAAATCTGGAGGCGATTTCCCAGCACCTCGATGTGGGCAAAGGCTACGCAGGTTATGAAACTGTTGATGATGAGGACTGGTCTGTGGCCTGGAAGAAATACTACAAGCCGTTCCATATATCAAAGAGCGTTGTGATCAGGCCGAGTTGGGAGGAATATTCAGCAAAAAGCGAAGAGATCGTTATAGAACTGGATCCCGGGATGGCATTCGGCACCGGCACACATGAGACTACGCGGCTTTGCGCGCAGTTGCTGGAATCATACGTTAAAAAAGGTGACCATGTCCTGGATGTCGGCTGCGGGACGGGCATACTTTCAATAATCGCTTCGAAGCTGGGCGCCGCTCATGTCGATGCCGTGGACATAGATGAAGTGGCTGTCAGGGTGTCGCAGGAGAATTGCGCGATCAACGGCGTTGAACAAAACGTATCCGTTTACAAAGGGGTCCTTTCCGATTTACCGCAGGTCAAGGCTGATATAGTGGTGGCAAACATCATCGCGGATGTGATCATTGGCATTTCAGGCAATGTGGGCGGATGCCTGAAAAACGGGGGCGTCCTGATAGCTTCCGGGATCATCCGGGACAGGAGGCAGGAGGTCATCGATGCTTACAAAGACAAGGGCTTTGAACTGGTAAGTGCGGATGAAATGGGAGAATGGGTTGCGATCGTCTGGCGAATGCACAGCCGTAATCCGAATGCACAGTGATGACCCGATATACACAGTGATGACCCGGATGCACAGTGATGATCTGAATGCACAGCCATGATCCGGATGCATGGCGATGACCCGCATGTTTGGCGATAACCGGATGTTTGGCGATAATCTGAATGTTTGGCAATAACTGAATGTTTGGCGATAATCTGAATGGGTGGCGATAATTTTTAATGGCTAGATTTTTCGTAAAGACCGATCCTGCTGATTTGCAAAACGGCAGGATCATAATAACAGGTCCTGATGTGAATCACATTACCAATGTACTGAGGGCGTCGAAAGGCGACGGACTTGTCCTTTGCGACGGCGCGGGAACGGATTATGATGCCGTTATAGAGCAGATATCAAGAGAAACGATCGAGACTGCCATTAGGGATACAAGGCCGAGCACCACGGAGCCGCCCATTGAGATAACGCTGTTCCAGGGCATTCCCAAGGCTGACAAGATGGAATATATCATACAGAGATGCGTGGAGCTTGGTGTCAGGAGGATCGTGCCGGTCCTTACGGCAAGAACCGTGGTAAGGTTTGGCAGCGCCCGTGATGCAGCTGCCAAGTCAGCCAGGTGGAACCGCATTGCGCTGGAGGCAGCAAAACAGTGCGACAGGGGGATAATCCCCGAAGTCAGTGATACGGTGAGGCTGGACGAGGCGCTGAAGCTTGCTGAGGGGTTTGACCTGAAGCTGTTACCTTATGAAGAGGAAAAGGAAGGCAGCCTGAGGAAGGTGCTGAGAGAGTATCAGGCGTTGCCGGGATCTGGCGGCCGGTCTGAAGGGACATTAGATCGTGTGGAGGCGGTGGATGGCGGCTGGTGCGGAGAGGCAGCAGACAGTGCGAAACCGGCGGATGGCGACCGGTACGGAGGGACAGCAGATCGTGTGGAGGCGGTGGATGGCGGCCGGTGTGAAGGGACAGCAGATCGTGTGAATTCACTGGATGGCGGCCGGCGGGACAGGATAGCCATCCTGATAGGGCCGGAAGGAGGCTTCGACCATGATGAAGCTGAAAAAGCCGCAGGCGCAGGCTTCGTATCCGTTACGCTGGGGCCGAGGATCCTGAGGACCGAGACGGCCGGCGCTGCAGTCGCAGCAATAGTAATGTATGAACTTGGCGACATGGGATGAATACTTTTATAAATCAAATAATTTGGTAAAACAGCCTTTTAATTGGCAGAGAT
>JAAZKL010000047.1 GCA_012799845.1 Clostridiaceae bacterium | reverse complement strand
GTTTGCTGATTTCGCGGAATTGCCTAAAATACTGAGCGGCTACTAATGCATGGGCGATGTTTACTGAAAATCACATATGACTATACGCAGCCTGACGAATGACTGCCTTAAGAGGTGATGTCGGAAGGTTTCAGCCAACCTGCGGGGCTTTGTTCATTTCCTGCCCAGGCTTCCGTTAAGATTCAGAATCTATGTCAACATATTAAAGTTGCCCCAGGAACCTATTATCTCTATTAAACATTTGCCAGCACATTTGGAGCCTGTGCAAACGTTATCAAAGCTTTGCAGGTATGGATGCAGTTTAACAGGAGCCAGGAAAGGATCAGAAATCAGGAAAGAATTTATATACTTATTCTTTCGGACAGCACATTTATTGACGGACAGACTGAGAATGGCATATAATTGAATCACAGATTCTTTTACAGAAAGGGGATGTTGCGATTGAAGCGATTCATAATTGGATTTGAGGTGAACGGTGCCTAATTGAATATGGCTGGGGATGTATGACATAATGCAGCATTGTTTGGCTTTACATGCATTCTTTCAGCAAATACTCAGTGAATAACCTTATACCGGTATACACTTGGCAAATTGGCATGGTATGGTTATCGTGCTTTTTTTATGCCCATTTGAGATATAACGATATGATCATGATGAAGTAAACCTGTGCAACTTTCTGTAAACCAGCCAATCGGTTAGAATCGTCACCTCATCGATCACACAGTCACAAACTCGGCAAATGCTGAGAAAATATCAGAATGTATATGTTTCGGAGGATATGACGAATGAAGTATATTAACGGCAAGGATATACTGCCTGAACATCTGCTGGAGCAATTGCAGCGCTATGTCCAGGGAGAACTGCTTTATGTGCCCAAAAAAGGGAACAGCAGGGCGGGCTGGGGTACCCTGAACGGAACAAGGACAATGATATGGAACAGGAACAGGGAAATTTGCAGAAAGTACGAAGAGGGTTCGACGATACAGGAACTCATGGAAAGGTATCACCTGTCTGAAGACAGTATACGTAAGATACTGAACCAAAGAAGGGCGCTTATGTCTGCTGAATGAAGGAAAGAGACCGTGACCGGAGCAGCAAGGCAGGAATTATTGTACCGGCTTGTACCGGCTAAAAATATGCATTTCACAATTTTGCGTTTTCATGCAGCATAATGGACCGGCCCAACATGATGCAGTAACTTTTTGCATAACTCTAATTTAGAGTTATGTTCTAACTTAAAGAAACACTCTAAGTTAGAGTAATACTATAACTTGGAGTAATTCTCAATTAAGAGTAATGTTCCGATTCAGCTTCAGTGTCAGCGGCGGCGGCAGGGTAACTGTTTATTTGGTGGTTCACTCTGACTCAATGCAGTTGTTTGTATAATGCATCACCGTAACTCACTGTAATTGTCTTGTTTCATAAATGACCGACTTAGAGTAAAGTCAGACTTAAAATATACTCAAACTTATAAAATCAGCCGGATTTGCGGTATCAGCCGACCCGGAGATATGTTTAGCTTAGAGTGACACTCTGGGCTAAATTATCTTTTCCTGTTCAAAGTGCAGAAGGACATCCCTCCTTTCACTGCAGTTCGAGGTTACAGACTTCTGGTTGATAGGAGGTTGAAGATTGCAGATATTTGCTTTATAGTTGTTATGAATACATCTGTGCTGCATATGCTTCAGCTATGGCTTAACTGCTGCGGATAAGCCATACTGGTCGAAGCGTCGGCATGGGCTGAATAATGGTGCATAGGGATGATGTTATGGAAGACAATGCAGGAAAATATATCGTTCACAACGGAGTTATTAAAGAATGGGCGGAATTTGAAAACATTGATTCGCAAAAGCTGTCTGGCAGGGCGGCATACGAAGTGATAAGAATTATCAATGGTGTTCCTTTGTTCTTCGAGGACCATTATGAGCGCCTGAAGTCTACTTTCAGAGCGATCGGCATGCATTTGGAACTTACGGAATCGCAGTTGGCCGATAATATCAGAATGCTGCTTCATAAAAGCGGGAATAGCAATTGTAATGTGAAAGTGGTCATTCTTAATGAAGCCCGCTGCCAGGAGCAGCTTGTTTATATCAGCAAAAGTTATTACCCGGCTGAAGCAGAGTATAACGGCGGTGTCAGAGCCGGTTTGCTGCAGATAGAACGCAAAAACCCGAATGCCAAGATATTCAATAAAGCTTATAAGGATGCAGTGGAAAAGAAGTTGGCGGAAGGCGGCTACTTTGAAGTCATCCTGGTCGACAATGAAGGCAGGATCACGGAAGGCAGCAAATCCAACCTGTTTGTTATTAAAAGCGGCAGGGTCGTTACATCTCCCGGAGAGTCCGTGCTGAAGGGAATAGCCCGCAAGTATGTATTTGAGGCGTGCAGGAACGCCGGGTTCGATGTCGGGGAAGAGTTTGTGAGAGCCGATGAGATCGATGAAATCGAGGGCTGCTTTTTATCCGGCACTTCGATAAAGGTATTGCCGGTCAGATCGATTGATGATATTGTACTGAATTCCGCCGATAATCCGGTGATTTCTGATATACGACAGGAATATGACAAGATACTTGGGGAATATATTGATAGACATGTAAATATGTGGTAATATCATACTGCAAATAAGGCTGTTTTATGCCTTGAGCAGGTGATTCTTTGGAGCGAAGAGCTTTTTCAAGGAAATATCTCAGAATAAAACCGGATATTCCTGTTATTGGAACGATAGGGATCCTGCGCGTCGGACGAAGGCAAACAAAGTCCAGACAGGCAAAAGTCAGAATAATCGATATCAGCCCCGGCGGGGCCAGGTTTGCAACTGTGCTGAAGTTTCCGGTCGATCCGGAAGTCGTTCTGCAGTTGACAGTAACGCTCGGAGGGGCTTCATATTACATGGAAGGCACGATCGTTAACAGGTCCGGCAGCGGAGATAAAGTGTATGAATATGGGTTTTGCTTCACAAAACCGGAGATCAGGCTGAAAAGTGTTTTGATGCCGATTTTCGCCAAGTCAGTTAACATGCATAACAGGTATATTATCGTCATAAGCCCCAATGACAGCAGTTTCAGTAAGTAAAGTGTATGTTCAGTAAGTAAAGAGTATATTCAGTAAGTAAAGAGTATGCTTGAGTCAGAGAAACATTGCGTTTGGTAACAATGTTATACAATTCTGGTTGTTAGCACTCTTGCCTGCAGAGTGCTAATTTTATCTTGACAACGCCGGGACAGGAGTTGTAATATATTCTATAGCGTGTAAGCACTAAAGACAGGGAGGTTGAGGTATGCCGCGCGAGAGTGGAAATTTGTCAATACACGCAGAGAATATTTTACCGATCATTAAGAAGTGGTTATATTCGAACAAAGATATTTTCGTCAGGGAAATGGTGTCAAATTCAAATGACGCAATAACCAAAATGAAAAAACTTGCTTCCATGGGTGACACCCGGTTGCAGGAGAACGAGAAGTTTACGATAACAGTAGACATAAACAAAGACGACAAAACCATAAAGTTTATTGATAACGGCATTGGTATGACCGGAGAAGAGGTCAAGAAGTATATAAACCAGGTCGCTTTTTCCGGGGCCGTTGATTTTCTGGAAAAATACAAGGACAAGGCCGATGAAGGCAATCAGATAATAGGTCATTTCGGACTCGGGTTTTACTCTGCATTCATGGTATCGGACAAAGTCACGATAGACACACTGTCCTGGCAGACAGGAGCAAGTGCGGTAAGATGGATGAGCACTGGCGGCATGGAGTTCGAAATGGACGATTCCGACCGTGCCGAAAGGGGCACCACGGTGACCTTGTATCTCTCTGAAGATTCTCTTGAATTCCTTGATTATTACAAAATGAAAAGCATACTGGAGAAGTATTGCTCCTTCATGCCATATGAAATTTATTTGAGGGACAGTTCTCAAAAAGCTGAGACTGGCGAGAGTCCGTCCGGTTCGGGCAAAAAGGGTTCTGATAAAACTGCCGGCGGTGAGGGTGGAGATAAGGCTGAGGAACAGAAGGAGAAGCCGATCAACGATACGAACCCGCTTTGGCTCAAACCGCCGAAGGATTGTACTGAAGAGGAATACAAGGAATTTTATAAAAAGGTTTTCCATGATTTCAATGATCCGCTTTTCTGGATCCATCTGAATATGGATTACCCGTTCAACCTCAAGGGGATACTGTATTTCCCGAAACTCAGGCATGAGATCGAAACGATAGAAGGGCAGATAAAGCTTTATTATAACCAGGTTTTCGTGGCTGACAACATCAAGGAAGTCATTCCGGAATTCCTGATGCTGCTCAAGGGTGTGATCGACTGTCCGGATCTGCCTTTGAACGTTTCGAGGAGCTTCCTCCAGAACGATGGATATGTGAGCAAAATTTCAACACACATTACTAAGAAAGTTGCCGACAAGTTGACTTCACTGTACGAAAACGAGAGGGAGAATTACGACAGGTATTGGGATGATATAAATCCGTTCGTGAAATATGGCTGTATCCGCGAAGAGAAGTTCTTCGAACGCGTTAAGGATATTATCATTTATAAAAATATAAATGGTGAATATAC
>JAAZKL010000406.1 GCA_012799845.1 Clostridiaceae bacterium | reverse complement strand
CAATGAGTACTATTTTGACATCATTCCCGTGGAACTGTATGACACAGATAACTTCGCAAAGAAGAATTACCTTGACGAAGTAGTCAATATCGTCGACGCCGCCTTCAGGATCCTCAAACCCTCAAAGTGCAGGACACGGCACTAAGATAAGGGGATGGTTCCGGTAAAATGTCAGGGGGACGACCTGTGAGGGGGACGGACGGTCCCGGTGAAATATCAGGGGAACGATCCCCTTGACAAGACCGTCCCCCTGACAGAACCGTTCCCCTTTATACATTCCTATATTCTTGATTATGCCGGATGGACCCTGAATTCATAGTCCACCATGGTGCCGTCGATCTTATATTTTGCAGCCTGGCGCTGTTTGAAGAAGTTCTCGGCCACCTGCGGGAACAGAGCATATGAGAGTACGTCTTCGTCCTGTTCGATGTACTGGCCGATCTGCTTCCTGATCTTGTCCAGTTCGGGTTCTATCAGGTCAGCAGGCCTGCATGTGATCTGCTCCTCGTCCCCGAGTATCTTCTTTCTGACATGTTCAGGTATGGGAGCGGGCGTTTTTCCGTATTCGCCCTTTACCAGGGCTTTGGACTCCTTCGGCACCATCTTGTACCTTTCTCCAGTGATGACATTCATGACTGCCTGTGTGCCTACTATCTGGCTGGTAGGCGTTACCAGCGGCGGATATCCGAAGTCCTCCCTCACTCTTGGCACCTCTTTGAGGACTTCTTCGAACAGGTCGGATTTTCCTGCCTGCTTAAGCTGTGATACGAGGTTCGAAAGCATTCCGCCAGGCACCTGGTATTTCAGCGTGTTTACATCTACGCCCATGACTTTTGTATCAAGCAATCCCGATTTGATATATTTCTCCCTGATAGGTCTGAAGTAGTCGGCGATCTCGCTGAGTTTCCCAAGGTCCATGCCTGTATCGTACTCCGTGCCCCTGAGGGTCGCTACAAGCGGCTCTGTAGGCGGCTGGGACGTGCCCATAGCCAGCGGGGAGATGGCGCAGTCGACTACGTCAACTCCTGCCTCGATAGCCTTGAGGTATGTCATTGAAGCCACACCACTGGTGTAATGCGTGTGGAGCTGTATCGGTATCCTTACATTTTCCTTCAGTGCTTTGACCAGGTCATATGCGGCATATGGCACGAGCAGGCCGGCCATGTCCTTGATGCATATGCTGTCGGCGCCCATGTCTTCCAATATGCGGGCGTCCTTAACAAACAGTTCCAGGTTGTGGACCGGGCTTATGGTATAGCTCATCGCCGCCTGGGCATGCCCGCCTTCCCTTTTGCACGCTTTGATAGCAGCCTCTATGTTCCTTGCGTCATTCAGCGCATCGAATATCCTTATGATGTCAATGCCATTTGCTATTGATTTCTGCACGAAGTATTCGACCACATCGTCTGCGTAATGCTTGTATCCGAGGAGGTTTTGCCCTCTCAGCAGCATCTGCAGCTTTGTCTTTTTGGCTTTTGACCTGATTTTCCTCAGTCTTTCCCATGGATCCTCGTTCAGAAAACGGAGGCATGAATCGAACGTTGCCCCTCCCCAACATTCTAACGAATGATAGCCTATTTCATCCAGTTTCTCAACTACCGGCAGGATATCGTCCGTAGACATCCTGGTGGCTATCAGGGACTGATGTGCGTCTCTTAGTATGGTTTCTGTTATTTTCACTTTTGCCATTATCTGATCCCCCTCATTTTCTTAATCCAGTGACACAAGAAGATCACCGGCATTTACTGATGTTCCGCTGGTGACATTTATGGAAGTAACGGTGCCGTCCGAGGGAGCAACTATCTCATTCTCCATCTTCATGGCTTCGAGTATCAGCAGCACTTGTCCCCTTTTGACCTTGTCACCGACAGAAGCAACAATGTTGAGTATCGTTCCCGGCATCGGAGCCGTAACCTTGACAGATCCGGTCGATCCGGCCGGAGCAGCTTTGGGTGCGGTTGCAGGTGCTGGTGCTGGAGTCGGTGCCGGTGCGGGTGCAGGTGCCGGTGCAGCCTGAACCGGTGCTGCCGATGTATATGCTGGCGCAGATACGCCCTTTACTTCCTCTACTTCAACCTCATACTGGTTTCCGTTTACCTTTATCAAAAACTTCTTCATATTTTCATCCTCCCCGATTTTATATATTATAAATAAGTTATGCGTTCAGATTTCGGCTGAGGCGTTCGAGCCTTCCTGTGGTGTTCCAGACCGGCGATGTCTGCGGGATCTGCCTCATCGACCTCACGACCAGCCTGCCGCCCGGCCTGCTCTCCATTGCTACTATTGCTGCTGTTATAACAGCCAGTATTTCATCATCGATTTTTACATTTGCGCTATCGTTAGCTGCCATATCTGCACCTCCAAATCACAGCGGTATGTTCCCGTGCTTTTTGGCCGGCCGGTTTTCCCTCTTCCCGGCAAGCATTTCGAGAGCGTTGATGAGTCTTGCCCTCGTAGTCGCAGGGTCGATCACATCGTCCACGTATCCCCTGGCTGCTGCTATATAAGGATTGGAGAACTTGTTCCTGTATTCCTCAATTTTCTGCTCGCGGCAAGCGATCGCGTCATCTGCCGCTGCTATCTCCTTCCTGAATATTATGTTCGCAGCGCCCTCAGGACCCATGACGGCTATCTCCGCACTCGGCCATGCAAACACCATGTCCGCTCCAAGATGCTTGCTGTTCATTGCTATATAAGCCCCGCCATACGCTTTCCTGACTATTACGTTGACCTTCGGGACTGTCGCCTCTGAGAACGCATACAGTAGCTTGGCACCATGCCTTATGATCCCGCTGTATTCCTGGCCTGTCCCGGGAAGATACCCGGCAGTGTCCGTAAACGAGACCAGCGGGATGTTGAATGCATCGCAGAAGCGTATGAATCTGGCGGCCTTGTCGGATGAATCCACGTCAAGCACGCCGGCAAGCACATTCGGCTGGTTGGCTACGATCCCCACGGTTTTTCCGTTGAGTCTTCCGAAACCGACTATGATGTTCTGTGCGTAGTGCCTGTGGACTTCCAGGAAATCGCCATTGTCCAGTATCTTGAGGATGATTTCCTTCATATCATAGGGCTTGTTTGAATTATCCGGCACCAGCTCAAGAAGGCTTTCGTCGGTCCTGTTGAGATCATCGGTTACAGGCATGATTTCCGGATCGGTCAGATTGTTGTCCGGCAGGTAACTTATAAGCCTTCTTATTTCTTTCAGGCATTCCTCCTCGCCGGCGCATCTGAAATGTGCAACGCCGCTTTTTGCGTTATGTACCTCCGAACCTCCCAGCGTTTCGAAGGTCACGTCTTCGCCGGTTACTGATTTGATCACCTGCGGGCCCGTGATGAACATGTAGCTCGTTTTATCCACCATGAATACAAAGTCTGTTATTGCAGGAGAATACACCGCGCCTCCGGCACAGGGCCCCATTATGACCGATATTTGTGGTATTACTCCGGATGCGAGTGTGTTCCTGCGGAATATCTCGCCGTACCCGCTCAGTGCATCGATACCTTCCTCTATCCTGGCTCCGCCGGAATCATTGATGCTGATGAAGGGCGCTCCCACTTTCATGGCCATGTCCATCACTTTTGTGATCTTTCGGGCATGCGCCTCACCGAGTGAGCCTCCTATTACGGTGAAATCCTGTGACGCGGCAAACACGGGCCTTCCGTCTATCGTCCCGTAACCGGCAACAACACCGTCCCCGGAAACTTTCTTCTTCTGCATATCAAAATCGATAGCTCTGCTCTCGACAAACGCATCCACTTCAACAAAGGAATTCTCGTCAAACAGCCTGTCAAGCCTTTCACGTGCCGTCAGCTTGCCCCCTTCATGCTGTTTTG
>JAAZKL010000405.1 GCA_012799845.1 Clostridiaceae bacterium | reverse complement strand
CTCCCTTTGGCATCAGCGGCAATTGAAGGTCCTTACATGGCATATTATAATATTAACAGATCCCACCGTGCCTCTTAACAATGCGTACCAGGGTGGGACATTTTGATTAATGTTTTAGCTGAGGGTTGTTATGAGTACGAAGGAAAATGACCAACCCAGTATAAACACATCAATCTGCACAAACGGAAGAAATGATGTTTCTGTTCCTGTTAAACCGCCGACCACTTTCAAACAGCAAACAGAGATATTAAAAAAGCGTGGACTTATTATAAAAGATGAACGATATGCCCTGAAAGTTCTGCAAAGAATAAACTACTATCGTTTATCTGCGTATTGCTTGAGTCTAAAGAATGGCGACAAATTCTGTGAAGGAGTTTCATTTGAACATATTACCGAATTGTATGAGTTTGATAGAAAACTTAGACATTTGCTTCCGGGCATTATAGAATTTGTCGAAATAGCTTTCCGGATGTCTGTCAAAGTTGTTCCGTAACATGAAAAATGCTGATAAAAAGGCTATTTCTAAAAGTTACTATGCTGTTGATAAACATCGAATCGGATTTCCACCAGAATGGAAAAGGTTATTGACGCAAATATAACTTCCTTGTGAAAACTAAACAAAACTACTTCTGCTATTTTATTCTTAATAATACTTCTATAACTGCTGATCGGTTTCCGCATGTGACCCGGCCTTCAATGCTTCACCTGCATCATACGGTACAGCCTTTGACTTTCTCCTCTTTATGAGCAGCGAATCGAGCCAGCCTTTCCTGTATTTCAGCGAAATATATCCTATGATCGATACCGCCAGGGCTCCGACAGCATCGACTATCAGATCCTTCATCGTATTCATCAGGGCGTCCCGTCCGACCAGCAATGTGCCGTCTTCCAGTGCAAATTTCTGCATGTTCAGGCCCAACAGACCGTCGAAAGCAAATTCATAGACCTCCCACATCACACCCAGCATCATTGCGAAACAAAACGCAAAAAGCGATACGAATATGGGGCTTAAATTGACAGGGATCCGTTCCTGGTTATTAAGCAGCGTCACGAATGAAAAGCCCAGCGCTCCCAGCATGCCTCCGCTTATTCCATGCAGCAGCACATCCCAGTATTTGAACTGGTAGAAGAAAGCTCGTACTTCACCAAGGTATATCGCACAGAAAAGGAAAACGACGAACAAAATATACATTGCTCCGGGTATCGTAAGGCTGAACTTTTTCGATAAGAAACCAGGCAGGAACATGATAAGTATCCCTGCGGCACACTGCAGCAGCATCAGGATGTATTCGCTTTCAGGGCGGTTTCCTTCCGCGGTTCTGCCGCCCGGGACCATAATTATCCTTACTATTATGTATATGACAGATAACACAAGAGAACCGAACACAATGAGAGTTATGATTTTTGACAGCCTGGATTTCTTCATCATTTTCTCCCCTTTACTGATCAGCGTTCTCTCAGCCTCTGTGATTTGCCTGATTTCAGCCTATGTCCCGCCGGTCTCCACTTCAAAGCTGCCCGCCTTTATCTTATCGCCGCCTGCAAAATCGATTATTTCGCACCGTTTCAGCACCGGCTCAAAATTACTGTCGATCCTGTAAAAAAGATCTATCTCTGCTATCATATTCACCGTTGCCATCCCAAATACCGGAAGAGGCAGTTTTATTTCCGCAGCGCTCCTGTTTTTCACCAGTGCCAGCCTGGAATCCTCGCTTATATCGACAGAAACAGGATCGATCCATGTTCCGTACGCATATTGCCGCATGATTTCTTCAGGAGCTTCCTGTTCTTCCGCTTCCTCGATCAGAATATCAGCGGAAAAGCCATAGGTCTGGTTGGTGACAGTCAGCAGACTGCCTCCCCTGGTATAGGAGAATTCGAAACTGTTTATAAAATCCGCCAGCGTATTGTCGCTGGAAAATGAATGGCTTATGTCCTTTATATAACTGTATATGAAATAGTTCGAGTAGTTGAAGGACGCCCCGTACCCCGGTATAACTATAAAAATATCGGTAGCCCCGTCTCCGTCCAGATCCTCGAATTCGATCCTGTTCAGGAGTTCTGACGGATCGTTTTCTTTAGTGCAGAAAACGACCTGCCTTTCTGCACCTCCGCCGCTTATCAGAAGCCTGCCTTCCACAAGGGTTGCCGCACCGGTTTCGTTTTGCATCATGTCGATCCTGACGACCTCGATCTGTTCATTGATACCATCGTTATCAAGATCGATGCTCGCGCTCTGCAGCAGCACATGATCCGGCTTGCTGCCGTTTCCCCCGGGTTCCTGCAGGTCGCTGCCATCCGGTGTCCCGCCGCCATCCAGGCTGCCGCCGGGAATATTGTCTGCATCTATATTGCCAGGAACTCCCTGTTCCGGAGCCGCTTCTGACGGCGGTACATTGTCCGACATCTCTGTGCCCGTTTCGATTCCGCCTGTCTCCGGCAGCGTTCCATCAGTGCCTGATTGATTCCTGTTTCCGCAAGCAGTCAGAATGAGTAATGACAATGACAATATCAATAAAAATAAGATAAGGCGCCTGATAATATTACCCCCCCGTCAGCTATACAGATCACAAGCATTGCAGCATACTTTATCGTATCTATTTATAATAATACCATTATCACAGCCCCAAGCCAATTATGTTCTGAAAATCAATATATATACCGGAAGCGCGATCATGGCCGCACTAACCAGCATTATGAATATGGCGCCCATTTTGCTGTTGTTCCTCCAGTTCCATATTGCATAGCTGCTTGTATGGATCAGTCCATATGCAAGAATAAGTATTATTACGATCCATGTTATTACGGACATGGCTATCCTCCCAACAAATGATCGCTGTGCGGTATACAGTCAGGAATCCTGGCTTGGTTTTGCCGTTCTTATCAGCAGCCCGGTGCGCCTTACCCTGAACTCCACTTCAACATTGAATTCGCTGTTTCTATAATGAGAGAGCCAGTCGAACTCTTCCCATTCGCGCAATGTGAGGAACATCCTCTTCATATGCTTTCCAAAGCCGCAAATATCAGAATCGAACTCTTCCGCTGTCTTCTTCAGAAATGATACGATATTTTGCCTGATTGTCTCCCTAATTTTGTTTTCTATGACTTCAGGGTATTCTTCGTATTCCTGGCCGCTCTGTATGGATGTAAAATCGCCTTCAAGATCGAGTTCAACAGTTATTACCGGCCTGCCGTCCTCAATTTCCACGATGATCTTGGGTCTTTTCCGCTGGTCCACTCTCATTACCACAACATTATCGCTGTAATACACATCAGGGATGGTCCAGTATGCATGGCTGTACTTACCCGTTACCATCCGGTAGCATACGGATTCGATCCCATTAAGTGTGCCTATCATTTTACCTTTCCTGAAAACAGCCGCGCCCATCGCAACATTCTCCAATTCCGAAATGACCGGCACATTCCCGGCTTCGTAATTCCCCTCATCCTGAAAGCTGCCTTCGGCTTTTGGCATGTCATTGAGCTCATCCACGCTTTTTTTGGGGTTTATTCCGGTCAGCAGGGCGATCGGTTCAATACCGTCGCATTCAAAGGCATTATGGAAATCCGATATCCTGGTTTCAGGGTAATATGAGGAGTAATCCTTGCCAAGCAGCAGTTCGTAGTATTTTGCCGGATTGCTTTCCAGAACGGAGCTGACCTCCTTGAGATAAACATCCGGAGGATCGTTCGTCACGACGACAAACATATCAGGTCTGAATTCCCTGCCTCTCATCATAGCCTGTATGTATTTATTCACGCCTTTTTCAGCCAGTTCTTTCGATATCACGATGACTTTCGCATGTGACATGTTGATTTCCTTACTAATAATATTGTTTACCATATTGAGCCCCGAATAGATCGACGGCGTATCTAGCGTGATCACCGAAACAGGCTTCCCTCCGCCGCCACCGCCTCCCCCGCCGCTTTCTCCGGCTCCGCCGCCGCCGATGGACAGCGGGGCCGCAAGCTGCAGCGTCATTCTCAGAACATTGGCATGTCCCACATCAAGACCCATGGCTATCGGATATGCCATATCATCTATCTCCCGCTGGTCATAGCAGCTTGTAAGCATCAATAACGAAATTACCAGCAACAGACAAATCACGCGACTGATATGAACTCCTGCCCCTTTCATTTTCCCTTCGCCCCCCTTCTTCCGCGTTTCATGACGCCGGCCCACAGCATGATCAGGCCGATAAACGCAAAGGTGGCCGTCCATCCCCAGGTGTTTATTATATCGGTCTGGATGTTTATTGCTGAAATCAGGTTGGACGGAATAAAAGCAATACAGAAAACGATGACTGCAAAAGGTATTATCATGGGTCTCAGGTATTTCAGTCCGGCGGCTTTTGAAACAGTATACACGGCAAAGTAGAAAACCGCTGAAAGATACGCAAGGGCTGACATCACCCAGATAAAGACAAACAGCGATTCGATCCTTTGAAAGAACCTCCCGAGCCCTATGAGCCTGGTCATGTTGAATACCGGAAGGAACGGTTCCAGGCTGGATGGATACGGAAATACAAGTATGTAGGCCAGTGAACTTGTTACCAGGATAAAAGAACTGAAACCGAGGGAAGAAAACCCGACGATCCTAAGTTCCCTGTAATTTTCCAAAAACGGCGGGATCATGGAAAGGACCAGCAATTCGGAAAATATCGACGTTCTGTAGAGGCCCTTCCATGCGATGTCTTTCAGTCCGGTGCCAAATATCGGCATAATATTGTTAATGTCGATCTTGGGCGTGATACCGAGCAGTATAATGACATATCCCGCAGCCGCTATCGGAGTTATCACCGCATGGTTACGGACGATCGACTCGAGCCCGAGGAAACCGGCGACCACCATTCCTGCCATAAAGAAAAACATAACATAGCTCAATGGGGACGTAGGCAGAGATATGGTCTTTATGTCCTCTGAAAACTGCCGCAGCGTAATGGCCGCCAGCAACAGCAGAACTCCTCCCAGGATAAACCCGGTAATCGTCCTGAATACTTTTCCCCCAGCCATTTCGGCGATATCGAGAATATCGTTCCCTTCGAATTTCTTATACATCCATATCAGCAATGAAAATGCCAGCAAAACCACAGCACATGTGAACAAAGTCATCAGCCATCCTGCAGTGCCCGCGTCTTCTACCGTCATCCTGTTGAAATACAGAAAGATCTTTGTACATATGATATTGATCATCAGGGCTCCGGCTTCCCATTTGCCAAATTTAATCCTGTGCTCCATTCGCATAACCGCTCCACCTGCTCCTGATT
>JAAZKL010000404.1 GCA_012799845.1 Clostridiaceae bacterium | reverse complement strand
TCGGAATATTCTTTGGAACTCCTGCCGTTGACGATGATGCCGTCAACCCTGGATTTATTCGCAATGTTCACATACTCGACGACCCTGTCTATACTGTCCGGGCCGGATATCGGATTGTATTCTATTGCGGCATTATATGCCTTTCCGGCTTCGAATACGCCTACCTTGAAGTTCTGCCAGTACTCATCATCGTCCCTGGAATCTATTATAAGCGAGAAGTGGTATTTCGGGTTTTCGCCGAATACATTCACCGGGTAGTCGTCATATGCTTCATTTACCCTGTTGAGATAATATACAGCCATTGCCGAAGACGCGACAACGACTGCAAACAGAAGGGTCATGGATATCTTCCAGAGTAATTTCATTTCGCCGCCCCCTCCGGAGTGAAAAAGCATGTCCGCAATTCCAGATTATTATACCATATGTACCTTGAAAATGCTCAGTGACGACAAAGCCTGACAAATGACAAAAGGGGCATTTTGAACGAATCAGAGCAAATCAGATCAGGCAAACCGAATCAGATTTGCCCTGACCTGACAGGATCTGATCTGACCCCAAAACAGCCCCGCTTAATATCTTTCTGCCAGTTCAGCCAAGCCTGGACTTCGATTTCGAGTACATGTCGAATGCTACCGCAAGCAGTACTACCATACCTTTTGCCACAGACTGCAGGAATACGTCCAGTCCCATGATCGACATTCCGTTGTTCATGACACCCATTATGAAAGCACCTACGACAGCTCCCCATATCGTTCCCACGCCGCCGTAAGCCGATGCTCCGCCGATAAAGCACGCGCCTATGGCGTCAAGCTCAAAGCTCACTCCAACGTTGGGCGATGCGGCCATCAGCCTGCCGGCAGTAACCACGGCTGCGACTCCGGACAGGAGCCCCATGTTCGCATATACGAGGAACATCATTTTCTTCGTGTTGACGCCGGAAAGCTCCGCCGCCTTGATGTTTCCTCCCATGGCGTAGATATGCCGTCCCGGGATGGTCTTTGTCGCTATGAACGTATATATCCCATACAAGGCAACCAACAGGATCAGCATTATGGGCAGGCCGTCATCCATTGCCAGCCAGTAGGAGAACAGGTTGATCACGATGAAAAACACTGTGACCTTGACGATTACGGAAGTCAGGGGCTGTACTTCGTATCCGCGCTTTTTCTTGCTTTGCCTGTTAAAAATCACGACAAGCACATATATGACGGACAGCACGAGCCCTGTGAAAAGCATGGTCGCATTCAGGTACTCGGGCTTGTTCTGAAGCTGGAGCATGTCGCCGACATGCAGGAAATCCGGGACCGTATCCGGGGCAATATCCGGGACCGAACCAGTCCCGATGGTGACATACAGGCCCGAAAGCGGCAATGTATGTCCATCCAGTATGATATTATTGATGCCTCGGAATACCAGCATGCCTGACAGCGTCGCAATAAAAGGCGGCACCTTGACGTATGCTATCCAGAAGCCCTGCCAGATACCTGCCAGAAGCCCTGTCAGGAGGCTGATCAAAATAGCCAGTCCTGAAGGCAGGCCGAGAGTCGTTGCCATCAGCCCCGACATGGCGCTGACCAGGGCGACCAGTGATCCTACGGAAAGGTCGATGTTGCCGCCCGTCAATATGCAAAACATCATCCCTATGGCAAGAATGAGCACATAGGCGTTCTGGCGGACCAGCATCGACACGTTCCTTGGCCAGACGAGCCTGCCGCCTGTCATGAACCCGAAGAAGATTATTATGGCAACCAGTGCAATTATCATTCCGTATTGCCGTAAATTACGATTCACAAATTCTTTGAAGGTATTCATGTGTTTCCCCCCTATCGCCCCGCCGAGCTTCTTATTATTATCGACATGATCTCTTCCTGGGTGGCTTCACTCGTTTTCATTTCACCCAAGACGCGCCCTTCATTGATAATGTATAACCGGTCGGTTATTCCCAGTATCTCAGGCAATTCGGAAGATATCATGATGATGCATTTGCCGGCGTCAGCCAACTGCAGGATAATCTTGTATATCTCATATTTCGCACCGACATCGATTCCCCTGGTAGGCTCGTCGAGTATCAGCACGTCGGGCGACGCAAATATCCATTTGCTGAGCACGACCTTCTGCTGGTTGCCACCCGAAAGATTGCCTGCTTTCTGGAACACGCTTGTCGATTTGATGTCGAACCGTTCCCTGTAATCCTTTCCGATCAGGATCTCTTCATCTTCGTTAATGACTATGCCGTTCGTCAGAGCCTTCAGGTTCGCCAGCGTGATGTTCCTCTTGATATCCTGTATATGAACCAGCCCTGCCGTCTTCCTGTCTTCGGTGACATAGGCGATCCCGCTGGCTATAGCCTGGCTGATATTGTGCAGTACTATTTCCTTTCCGTCCTTGATAAGCTTCCCGCTGATCTTCCTGCCATACGCCCTGCCGAACACGCTCATGGCCAGTTCGGTCCTCCCGGCTCCCATGAGGCCGGCAAGGCCTACGATCTCGCCCTTCCTGAAGTACATGTTCACATGGTCGATGACCATTCTTTCTTCGTTAAGGGGATCATAAACGACCCAATCCCTGATCTCAAAGCCTATCTCGCCTATGTTCGGCGTATGCCTGGGAAATCGGTCCGTAAGTTCGCGTCCTACCATTCCCTTTATTATCCTGCTTTCACTGATGTGCTCGGTGTTGTCCAGGGTCTCGATGGTCTTCCCGTCTCTCAGGACGGTTATGCTGTGCGCGATTTTTATGACTTCG
>JAAZKL010000046.1 GCA_012799845.1 Clostridiaceae bacterium | reverse complement strand
GGATCTTTGACAGCAGCGGGATACGGCTCCCTCCGCCTACGAGGAACACGGCATTGGGAGACTTGCGGTTGTACTCCAGTATTTTGCCGGAGATCGTTGAGGCAAGCAGCCGGATCGTATCCTCGATATCCCGCAGGACCTCTGCAGCAGAAATCTCATGCTTTTTCCTGAGTATATCGGTGAACCGGATATTTCCCTTCCCCGAGGAAAGTGAGACTTTTATCTTCTCGGCTGTGGCAAAGTCGACAAGGTATTGCTGAGATATCCTTTCAGTTATTTCATCTCCGGCGATCGGCGCCATCGCGTATGCAAACACGCTGCCTTCCTTTGTAAGGGCAATATCGGAAGTCCCTGCCCCTATATCGACAAGCGCAAGGTTCAATAACCTCAGATCCGGGGCGATCGCCACGTTTATGGCTGCGATCGGCTCCAGGGTCAGGCTCGAAACCTCCAGCCCTGTCCTGTTCACGACCGAGTACAGGCTGTCCACCACTGTCAACGGCAGGAACGTCGCAAGTATCTCGGCACCTGCCGTCTTTCCCTTATGGCCGGCCAGCTTCGATATCATATATCCGTTCAGATAATAATTGATGACACTGTATCCGACGCAGTAATACTGGTTCCTTTCATCCGATTCGGAGTTCTCGTCAAGGAACATCTGAGCGCGCTGTATGCCTTCAATCTCAAGGCTGCTTACAAAATCTGCATCGATTTCCGCATCCGGTTCCAGGCTCTTTTCCACTTTGACCTGGCATGTTTTGAGTACACGTCCGGCAGCCGCGATTGCCACCCTTTTGAGCCTGAAGCCCATCCTTGCCTCCAGCCTCTGTTTGACTTCCATGGCTGTGACGGCAGCCTGATCGATGTCATGGATCTGTCCGTCCATCATCGCCCTGCTTTTATGTTCGCAAACTTCTGTGGCAAGTACATGAAAGCAGTCCCCTTCCTGCCTTCCGACAACACCGGCGATGGTGCGGGTGCCTATATCCATGGCAAACACTATATCATCCGGCACCAGGTCCTGTACAGGAACAGGCGCTTCAGCATTTTTGCCCGCCAGCCTTATCACTCTGCCGTTGCTTCTCTTTGGACCTTTGCCGCTTTTTCTTTCCGCTGCAGTCCTTTTGCCGGCAGCAGCACTGCTTATGCCTCTTCCTCTGCTGTTCTTGCCCGCGCCGGTACCATGAATCTCTTCTGCCACGGGGATCTCACCTCTCGTATACGAACATTCGCCGGTATATCTCTTGCGCCGGGTAACATTTGCTTTGATAACTATTATTAATTCGACAGGCACAGTCCAAATCCTCCTGTCGTATTGTCCATTTATTTATCATATACTGTCGTATTTTAGCAAGGATGCGCCTGGATACCCGTGTTGGATGGGACCGGAGTCTGTAGGTCCATTTTGTGCTTTTCAACGCCTGTTCATAATAGTATACTGTACTTGACAATCGCATATTATGTAAAGGAGTAAGGAAAAGTGTTGTCAATAGCCATACTCGACGACAACATAAAAGTCCTTGAAATGTATGAAGAACTGATACCTTGCTGGTTCGCCAGAAACGGTATCAAAGGCCGCCTCGTTACAGCTACGTCAGATTGCAACGAATTCCTTGAAGCAGTAAGGAAACGTTCCGTCAACGTATGTATCATCGATATTAATCTGCGGTCCGAGATTAGCGGCCTTCATGTGGCGAAGAAAATCAGGCAGGAAAAACTGAACACCGAGATAATTTTCTGTACGGGCATGCTGGAATATATGCACAAGGCATTTGACGTAAACGCGTATCATTATATAATAAAACCAATAGGGAAAAATCTGGAGAAATGCCTCATAAAACTTTACAGAGAGATCGAAGCCAGGCAGAGCCGGAACAATGTATTTGTGCTGAAGACAAAATCAGACATATTTTATATTACCCATGATTCGATTTCACATATCGTCAGGCAGGGTAATAAATCCATAATATACTCGTCCGGAAACATGTATGAAGTTTATGACAGCCTGGATTCGATCATTGCAAAGCTTGATGCGGATAAATTCATCAAATGCTGCAGGTCCCAGGTCATCAACAGGGATTATATCAGGCAGATAGATAAAGCAAACAGGAAAGTGGTGCTGACAAACGGATACGAAGGGAAGCTCGGCCGGCTCAAATCATTTCGCCAGATATTGAAAGGAGCTGCGGATAATGAGGTCTGACATATTACTGATAAACATATTGTCTGCATTTCTGGGCAGCCTTTATATCATTTATTTCCAATGGGTTGTATGCGAACATAGGATGTCAAAAAACAACAAGATCATATTTTCTGTTGCGTTCGCCCTGCTGAACGGCATTGTATCGTCGCTAATGCGCGAATCCTTTTTTAAACCGGTGATACTGCTTGTCCTGGGTACCGCAATAATATGCATCTTCTTAAGAGTAACAGTTGTCCAGTCATTTTTGTCCCTTTCGCTTTATGTAATAGGATTGGCTGTCGGCAATGCGATCGTTCCCCTTATAATAAGCATACTGTCTCCTGGCATGACAGTGGAAAATGTTATTGACGATCCGTTGCTGTACCTGGCAGGAAACCTGTTCACCAACTTGCTTGTATTCTTGCTGTTTATTCTTATCAAGCCTGCAAAAGAATACATAAAAATGACGATCCGCGACAGATTCCTTGTCATCCTTACAGTCACTACCATACTGGTCATATGCTCAACATCCTCCATGTATCTCTATACAAGGACTCTTAATATGTTAGGGTGCCTTATAATCGCATCAGTCAGCATTTC
>JAAZKL010000403.1 GCA_012799845.1 Clostridiaceae bacterium | reverse complement strand
TTGGCAAAAGCCGAGGATGTAACTGAAAGCAGCAATACCAGACACAGAAAAACTGAAATCAATTTTTTCAACCTGTTCTTCATATCATTTCTCCCTCCATTTGTTTTGTAATATACATTCGCTGCCAGGGAAAAATATTCCGAGATGATTTTAAAACGTAATATAAATGTAACACAATTGTATTAAAGCGCTGAAATGCCTGTTTGCAGGCTGTTTGCCAATGTGCACGAAAATGAGCATCATGCCGCATGGGAGATGAAAAAGCAAGGGATTCGTATATGCGATCAAAACATTGACGCTTGATGAATAACTAATTTGCGTGCCGGGCACAAATTCAGGTTAGTTATCATGCAACAACTTCCCGGCTGCAGGGGCAGTTATCCAATGATTGACCAGTTTTCAGCCAAATGGTAAAATGTATCCAAAATACTGGAAAAGTGAGGTATTATTATGGCAAGGTATGAGTACAAAGTTCTTACACAAAAGGATAAATGGTTTTCGGGAAAATTTGACCCGGTGAAGTTGGAAGAAGCAATCAATTCATACGCACAACAGGGTTGGAGAGTAATATCCTGCGCGACCGCTACGATTCCGGGATTTGGCACGACAAGAGAAGAATTTATTACGGTAATGGAACGTGAAGTATAATGGCATATACAAGTTTTTATAAAGGAATCGCTTTTGTTGAAGGCAATATCCCGAACGCAAAGGTCGTCAGGCAGAATGTCAGCGCAAAGCTGGGCGGTTTCGGTTCGCACTTGAAAACACTTACGGATGTGAAAGACATCCTCGTCGATTATTGTGCGCATGAAAGAGCGAATGCAGTGATCAACTTCAGGTACGGCCAAAAAACAAGGCTTTTAGCCATTGACGATATGATTTTTTTCGGCAGTGGGGATTTGGCTGTCCTGGATCAGCAAACACTGGAGGAACTGCACAGGAAATATGATTGACAACAGCCCGGAAGCAAAACTTCCGGGCATTTTTTCAAGTGCTATATTTTAAGCCATACAGAAAATCTGAAACAAAGCTCAACAAGCAAGCCCTTGCCTGCTGATAAGAGGTGCAGGCAGAATATTTAGAAGCACACGCAGGCAGTATATTTATCGCCAACTGTACGGAAGCAGATCCTTAAGCCTGACGACAGTGTTTTCATCCACCATCACTTCCGCTTCCGCATTCTCGTCCGCCAGTTGGCTCATAAATTCCCTGCACCGGCCGCACGGAGGCATTATTTCGCCCTCGCAGCCCACTGCGATTACTTTTTTGATAATATGCTCCCCTGCGGTCACCATTGCTGCGGCTGCGGCATGCTCAGCGCAGAAACCCATGGAACAGGCTGTGTCGATGCACACACCGGTATACACATTGCCTGCGGCTGTCAGTATCGCTGCCCCTACACCGCCTGACTCGCCATATTCAGAAAGTTTCACCGGTTTTGCCACACTTCCGGCTCTCTCATATAATTCCCTGAAATCCATCGACTTCGCCTCCTTAGAGATAATGGTACCCGGCACGTCAGCAGATACGGGACGATTCTTTGGCTGTGTCAGGGAAGGCCGGAAGTTCAAATTTGGTACACAGAACCCCACCAGTGATTTATCAGCAGTCTCGAACCGTCCTCATGACACAGACCCAGGACCCATTTCCATGTCTACTTTGGTAAATATCTGCCGGGAAATTCCGTCCGGGCCAGCTGAGTACATCTGTTTATAAATCCACTCTTTGCTTCGGTATATCCATCTCTGTCATATGTGTATTCTTCCTTCAGCGCAAGTTTCAGCCTGCCGTATTCTTCAGCGATATCAGGATGCGCGCATAAATAATCCCTGAAATATAATTCGTCCCAGTCGTCGTAATACCTGACATGGATGTGCACGCACTGCCCGCTGAAACCCTGCGGCGTATACCCTTTAAGGTACATTATGATATCTTTCTGAGGTGTGTTTACAACGTATCCATCGTCCCTCATCCTTTCAGTGACCGCGGACAGGTCGGTGTCTTCACAGATCTCCAGCAGTATGTCAACAGTCGGCTTGGCAATAAGCCCTGGTACGGATGTGCTCCCGATATGATTGATCCTGACGATCGTATCACCAAAAACGGACTGCAGGAAATCGGCTTCAGCCAGATAGCAATCCTTCCACGCTGGATCATGATGTTCCAGCTTTACAGGAAACATCTCAGAAAGCTTCTCTTTTGGTACACCTGAGAAATCCTGCCGCATTTTTATCCTCCTTACTTAGTCCCCCACCGCCAGCCATGTTCCAGCATGACCTGGCGGATAATCTCTACTGCTTTTTCATCTATACCTTCGGCTGACATGATCTCGCGCTCGCTCCTGTGAGTCAGTTCATCAAGATAAGCGCATCCAAGTTCTTTGACCGCTTTCACTTTATCAGCATCAAGGCGGCTCATCAAAACACTTACAGGTACCGGCACATATCTCTCCTTTGGGGGAAAACCCTTGTCAAACTCCAGAACATCATTTTCATCAAGGTTTTCAAAAACCGGGTCGATGAAAAAGCGTCCCTGTATTCCTTCAAGCGCTCCTTCATACAGCGGCAGCGCCATGAAGGCGTCGAAGTTTTTCCCGTCGGCCGTGGTCAAACCAAACTCGGAAGCCCGTCTGAACCCGATACGGGGGTAATAATCAGGATGCCCGAATATTACTATGGCGCGCCAGCCAAGTTTCCTGGCCTCCTCGAACGTATGCCTCATAAGGGCTCTGCCGATCCCCCTGTTCTGGTATCCCGGCAGCACGCTGAGAGGCCCGAACGTGAGCACCTCGTGCGCTTCACCGGAAGCATCCTCGATCCTGGCTCTTGTATACATAATGTTGCCCACGATCCTGCCGTCCATCTCAGCCACATAGTCAAGCTCCCGCACAAAAGCCGGGACATTGCGCATCCTGTGTACAAGCAGGTGTTCGTCGCAGAAACCCCGGATACTTCTCCAGAACGCTTCACGCGTCAGTTCCTCAACAGCATAGTAATCTTCAGGTCTCTCAAGCCTCAGAGATAAATTCGATTTTGTCATTGATAAACCCTCCTTAAAAGTTGTCATGGGGACGGTCCTGTCAGGGGGACGGTTCTTCTGACATGTCAGAAGA
>JAAZKL010000402.1 GCA_012799845.1 Clostridiaceae bacterium | reverse complement strand
GTGCGTTCCGGTGTAGATGCTCCGGCTGTTATTCCCAGCGTTTGTATTTCTTTAATATTTATCGGCGGCAAATCACCGTACGTTTCTGCTAAATATGTTTTTTTGCAGTATTTACTGCATATTTCAAACAGTTTTTGTGTGTTGGAGCTTTTCCTGCTCCCGATCACCAGCATGACATCCGATATTCGGGCTATTCTTTCAGCCTCTTCCTGGCGGCTGCTGGTCGCACTACATATTGTATCAAATTTGACGACACTTTTGCATTTTTCCTTTAATTTATCATAGATCCCATCGAATCTTTCCCGCGTCATCGTGGTCTGAGCCACAAGACAGCATTTTCCGTCGATGGGTGCAAATGCATCTGCCTCCTCCGGAGTATTCGCTATGAGGGCCGAATTGCCGCACCATCCGTTTACTCCCTTTACCTCAGGGTGGTTCCTGTCACCAGCTATTACTATGGTGCAGCCATCTTCCCGCATGTTCCTGACCAGCTTGTGTATCTTCTTTACATAAGGACATGTCGCATCTATGATCTCGATATTTCGTTTCTCAGCTTCCTCATATATTTCCGGCGCTACTCCGTGAGCCCTGATTATGACCTTCGAACCTTCGGGAGCTTCGCCTATGTCGGATATGATACCGATGCCCTTTTCCTTCAGTTCGTTAACGACCTGGTCATTGTGGATCAAGGGTCCCATGGTGTTTATAACGCCACCGCTGTTCTGTAAGTCTTCGGCTATCTTTATGGCATTGTTCACGCCAAAGCAAAAGCCGGCGGTCTTTGCCAGGATTATTTCCATTTATTTGCCCTCCGCAAGATCATGTACTCTTCTCATAATATCCCTGCTCATTTCCGACAGGTCTTCCTTTGACAGCCTGTCGCCCTTCTTTTCTATGTAATATGGATCGCCGTATATGACCTTTATTTTGCTGAAAGGTCTGTAACTGCCGCATACTGTTGCAGGAATGATCGGCACGCCCGCTTTTGCAGCGATCATAACCGCTCCTGACTTTACAGGATAGGTTCTTTTTGAAGACTTTATCCTTGTCCCCTGGGGAAAGATCCCGACGATCTTGTTTTCTTCGAGCAGCTTATATGCATTTTTGATCGAACCTATATCAGCCGTTCCCCTCCGGACCGGGAAAGCCCCCAGCTTTTTCAGGACATACGCTGCCAGAGGGTTTCTGAACAGTTCTTCCTTTGCCATCCAGTATATCCATCTTTTCAGCCTGAACCCCAGAAAGAACATGTCAAGCATCGTGTTATGGCTGGCACAAAGCAACGCCGGTCCTTCCCGGGGCACCTTGTGCCGGTCGATGACTTCAACTCTGAACAAAATACTTAATACGATTTTAGTCAATGTCAGTAGGAACTTTCTCATTTAGCTGCACCAACTGTTTTCCTGTTCTTAATGGTGTCCATTATTATCCTGACTACTTCTTCAGGACTTATCCCGGTGGTATCGATCTCCAGCGCGTCAGGCGCTTTGGACAATGGGGCAAAGGATCGTGAACTGTCATTGTTGTCCCTGTATGCGATATCCTTTTTGACATCCTCCAGACTCACACCGGTCATGCCATTGGCTGTTATCTCGTTGAACCTTCTTCTGGCCCTTTCGTCCAGTGATGCAGTGAGAAAGAATTTATATGATGCATCCGGCAGGACAAATGTTCCAATGTCGCGTCCGTCCATCACAACGTCGTTGTTTTTTGCTATGCTGCGCTGCAGTTCTACCATCTTTTTCCTGACCGCAGGTATTACAGCCACATCTGAAGCCCCCACCGATACTTCCGGCGTTCTGATCATCCCCGTGACATCAGTGCCGTCGAGAAATATCCTCTGTTCATTATCTTTATATTCTATCCGTATGTCGATATCTTCCACCATGGATTCGACTGCCGGCTGATCGCCAGTGTCGATGCCTGACCGGATCGCCTTGAGCGCAACAGCCCTGTACATTGCCCCGGTGTCCAGATATATGATGCCCAGTTCCCTGGATATTGCTTTTGCTATCGTGCTTTTCCCGGCTCCGGCCGGGCCGTCGATCGCGATGTTGATCATCTTGTGATGTCATTCCTCCATCTGCTTGTTTTGCTGTACGATATCAGGTCTAAGCTTCTCTGCTTCCCTGAGATACACATATTTCAATTCGTCATTCTTTTTGCCGGTCTCAACGTGCATCATCACCATGATGCATTTCCTCAGGCTGCCAGGCACGTTCATCTCATATGTACAAAGCATCGCCGTCCTGTCAAATCCCATCTGCCTTACAGCGGCCGCGGGGAATGCAGCGTCAAGGTCGGACGTCACGGAGAATATGATGCTTATTATATCGCCCCTGGTCAGGCCGTTGCGCTTCATTATCTCGTTTACAAGCTCGGATGAAGCGCTGAATATTTCTTCTTTTGTATTATCTTTTACAGTCGTTGCGCCTCTTATAGCCCGAACCATATATTTCACACCACCCTGTGCCCAAGTCCGACAGCGACCTCATTGAGATGCAGCAGGCCTATGCCGAAGAAGATGGATACGCTGACATGGTTCTTGTAACGGGCTATCCCGATCTTCCCCCCCACGTTGAGTCCGAGCGCTTTCGGCATTATCTGGGACAACGCTTCCCTGGTCGCTCCCGCAATGGCGCCCTCCTCCACGTGGCTTTCCTGTATGACGCCTTCTCTCTTTGACGAAACGACGGCTCTTTCGATTATCTTCATCACCGAATTGATAAATTCACCGCCGTAGTCCACGGCTGCCGTACGGATGCCCAGCCTTGCCAGTTCCTGCTGCAGCTGCTTCTCCTCCGCCCTGTCCTTTGTAAGCGCTATTTTTATGGCAGCGCCGGCAATGTCCCTGCTGCCGAATTCCTTTACCATACTCTCCATATTCTTTCCTCTCAAAACTTCTTATTTATTATATAGGAATAATGTAATTTGTACAATATCGTTGTTGGAAGATGAGCAATTTTATAGGACATGCTTTATCGGCAGTTTTATCGGGTATGAGGTCTGTTCATCGGTTCTCACTTGTTCGTGTACGCTGTGGCTACCGGGACTATCCCATCGGCCGCAGCAACGGTCCTGCCAAGAAGATGTGCCAGGTTCCGGCTGACAGCGCTTATTTGCACTTCGGTATGTACAAGAAGTCCACTGGCATCCAGTTCGACTACGTCTCCTTCCTTCAGTTCAAGAAGAACGGCGCCATTACTGAAATTTCCCGCTTCTGCGCCGTTGACCAGCACTTTCAGTTCGGGGCGGCCGGCCATCCCGTCCAGCTTCAGTTCCATCCTGCACGTTTCGAACAGAAATGCTTCATCTCCAAGCGGTACACCGTCCAGGGCATCCCTGACAAGCAGATCTCTCGTCCCGTCATTGGTAAGTACGGCCTGCACCGCTATAAACGTGACGAATACCACGATGAAAATATTCCTGAGGATTTTTTCGATACCATCGCATTTCCATGCTTTCTTTTCCCTCTTAAGGCGCTTGTCTCCGGTTTGTTTGCTGATGATAGTTTTCATGATCGACTCCATAATTTGCTAATATCGCTATTATGTATTATGCTCATGCAATGCTGAATAATACATAGGCAAATGATGAAGCATTTTCTGTATCGGCGGCGTTCAACTATTGTTCTGAAATTATCCGGCAGTTATTCAGAAATTTTTCAGCAATACATCC
>JAAZKL010000401.1 GCA_012799845.1 Clostridiaceae bacterium | reverse complement strand
TTCAAATTTGCAAAAGTTAATTCCGCTGTCAATGATTTTGGGGTGGAATTTACTTTTTCAAATGAAGCCGAACTGCATCTCGACTGACCGATTTCAAATAGTTATTGACAAATCAATTGCCATATTTTATAATATTCTCAATTCGTTTATTTATCAATTTAGCGTGATAAAGCAATGAAGCAAAAGCCGTGTAGCATACGGCAACCCGCAAAAGGTGCTGCCTTCATATGAAAAAAATTACAGTGCGGGTAGAAGCATATCGTGATGCAGGGGGGTGCTCGTTTTGTCCAAATGGAAAATATATACACCCGACGGCGTGCAGGATATCCTTTGCGATGACTGCTATCAGAAGAGGTAACTGGAACATAAACTGAGGATGCTTTTCAGGAGTTGTGGCTTCAATGAGATCGAACCGCCTGCAATCGAGTTTTATGACGTATTCGCATCCGAGAGCGGAGGCATCATGCAGGAGAACATGTTCAAGTTCTTTGACCAGCAGGGGAGGATACTGGTCCTGAGGCCTGATATCACGGTTCCCGTTGCCAGGATCGCGGCTACGAAATTCAAAGATGCCGTGTATCCGCTGAGATTTTCATATATAGGCAATGTATACCGCTACAACGATTACGGGGGCGGGAAGCAGAACGAATTCACACAGGCCGGCGTCGAGATATTTGGTGTGAACACGCCCGAGTCGGATGCTGAAGTGATCTCCATTGCCATACAGGCTCTTAAGACCAGCGGGCTGGAAAGTTTCCAGATCGACATCGGACAGGTGGATTTTTTCAACGGCCTGATGGAGGAAACGGGGCTTTCCGAGGATGATATCTCGCAGATAAGGCTGCTGATATACAGAAAGGATAATGTGGGTCTCGGGGAGTTCCTGAAGCGCGTGGATATCAGGGACGACCTCAAGCGGCTGATCCTGGATCTGCCGGGTTTCTTCGGGTCATCTGACGTGATCGAAAAAGCCAGGGCGTACGATCTGAATGAGAAGTCGAAAGCCGCCCTGGACAATATCAGCCGGATCATCGTAATACTTGACGACTACGGGTACTCGCAGTATATATCTGTCGACCTGGGAATGATCAGGGAACTGACGTATGACACCGGCATCATATTCAGAGGCTTTACCTACGGCGTAGGATTCCCGATACTGACAGGCAGCAGGTACAACAGGCTTGCGGGCGAGTTCGGGACGGACTGTCCCGCCACTGGGTTCACACTTGGCGTGAACATGGTCATGATGGCCCTCCAGAGGCAGAAGATCCAGGCTGGAAAACCCGCAACGGATACATTCGTGCGTTATCACAGGGAAGGCCGGACTGCGGCGTTCGAACTGTGCGCTGTTTTGAGGAGACAGGGGCTGGCCGTTGAACTGGATGTTTCCAACATGACTGTACAGGAAGCCGCCAGGTATGCGGCTGCAAAAAATATTGGCGGCGTTATCAGCATCCTGGACGATGATAATGTCGAGATCCATTACATACAGTCAGGGGATACGGCCAGGGTAAAAATCAGCGAGTTGTTGAAGAGGTGAACCGTATGAGATACCTTTCGATAGCGTTGTCAAAGGGGAGACTGACCGACATTTCCGTAGAAATGCTTGAGAAGCTCGGGATAGACTGTTCGGAGTACAGGGCCGGGTCAAGGAAGTTGATTTTTACCGACGAAACGAACAGAATCAGGTTTTTCCTTGTGAAACCCGCGGATGTCCCGACATATGTGGAGTATGGGGCGGCTGACATGGGGATCGTCGGAAAGGATACGCTGCTTGAGGAGGGCAGGCACCTTTACGAGGTACTGGACATGGGGTTCGCCGCGTGCAGGATGGTCGTGGCAGGTCCCGCTGAACTTGCAGGAAAGCTTGACAGCCTGAACAACAAAAGGGTGGCGACGAAATATCCGCGGGTCGCGAAGGAGTATTTCGAGCATAAAAGGCGTGAGTCCATCGAAGTGATAAAGCTCAACGGTTCTGTGGAACTGGCCCCCCTGGTTGGGCTTTCCGAGGTGATAGTGGACCTGGTGGAAAGCGGAAGGACGCTGAGGGAGAACGGGCTCGTCGTGCTGGACACCATTGCTGATATAAGCGCAAGGCTGGTCGTGAACAGGGTAAGCGCGAAGATGGAAAGCGAGAGGATAAATAAAATCGTCGACGGGTTGAGGAAACAGTTGGAAAGCAAATGCGAAACCAAGCCCGAAGGCTGATCCGGCCGGAAACGGACAGGAGCGGAGCAAACCCGGGCCGGCAATGGATCCGGCCGGTACAGACCAGCCGGAATGAACCGGTAGGTATACGATCAGCCGGAGATAAGTCAGGCCGGCAGAAAAAACGGCGGAGGTGGTCATAGTTATGCTGAAAATCATAGACATGAGGCAGGGAAAGGATTCGGAGCTTTTTGAGAGGCTTGCGGAGCGGAACAGTGTCGGAAGGCAGGAAGTGACGGATACCGTAATGGAGATCCTTGAAAATGTAA
>JAAZKL010000400.1 GCA_012799845.1 Clostridiaceae bacterium | reverse complement strand
CATTTTAGACCAGCTATTTTATGTCTACTTCGTAAAGGAGGTCTTGTTGTTATGCATTTTTTCTATGTCAGGAGTTTTCAAAAATTCATAAAGCTTTTTCTTAAAAACTCTTGACTTTAATTAGCTGGTCTTCTATATGTATCAGATTATTAGGTGTTATATTTAAGTAGAATATAATAAATTATAGCAAACCTAATTAATTTTTCAACTGAGGCAATAATTATGATTGTAGTTAAGGTCAGCTAATTCCTGGTTGATTGAAAATCGGTTTATTCTGAAATACTCTTCAGGCAATTTAACAAATATGATATAATCATTTCACCACGAAATGAAAGGGGTCTCATTTGTGGAGGATAAAGCTTTTGATTTGCTGACCAGGCTGTATGGTGAACTCACGGAATTCAGGCAAGATATGAATGCTTTCAGAAAAACGACTGAAGAAGATATTCAGAGTTTGAAGAATGAGGTACTCCAGATCGAACAGGAGCATGGCACCAGGCTGGAAGCATTGCTGGATGGTTATAAGCAGACATATGAAAAGCTGGAATTGGTCGAGCAAAAGCTTGATGCTTTGTCCGAAAGCGTTGAGCAGAATGATATTAAGATCAAGGTGATAGAGGGAGGACGTAAATAGGTCTGCCTTCCGGATTCGAAGCATTTGCATGATAAAAGTTGGTTATTTTACTGGAAATGTTAGAAATATTATGATATTATTTCATAGCGGATAAAACCACATGGAAATATTGTAACATCTTAATGATGAGCATACATGTCCTGTTTGATTTCTAATCGACTTTGTTGAAATTCTTATGCAATTCATACGGAAATATTGTTATTTGCGGCCGAAAATTATACGATTTGTACAAAAGCAATATTTATAATGAAAGGGGAATAAAAAATGAAAAGAATCTTATCCTTGATCCTGGTCGTTGTGTTGGCACTGTCACTGGCAGCATGCGGACAAAAAGGATCTGCAGGCGGAGGCCTCATCAAAGTAGGTATCGTAAACAATCCGCCTTCTGAGTCCGGGTATCGCGCAGCAAACGTAAAAGACTTCGAGGATGTTTTTAAAGAAGCTAATGGTTATAAAGTATCTACATACTACAGCCTTAAGAACGACGAACAGTTGAACGCAGCTCAGCAGTTCATTACTGACAAAGTGGATTATCTCCTGATCTCGGCTGCTGCAACCGACGGATGGACCAATGTTCTTGAAAATGCCAAGAAAGCCGGCATTAAAGTATTCCTCTTCGACCGTATGATGAATGTCGACGAGAGCCTGTATGAAGCCGCTGTTATTTCTGATATGGCAGCAGAGGGAAATATGGCCGTCCAGTGGCTGATTGACCAGAAGCTCCCTGAATACAATGTAGTACATATCCAGGGCGCAATGGGCAGCGATGCTCAGATCGGACGTACAAAGGCGCTGGACGAACAGTTCGCAAAAGGCGCAATGAAGTGTGTGATCCAGCAGACTGCTACATGGGATGAGGCAACAGCCAAGCAGATCGTAGAATCCGTTATCAATTCAGGCGAGAAGTTCAATGTTATCTATGCCGAGAATGACGGTATGGCCAAGGGCGCAGTTGCAGCTCTGGATGAAGCAGGTATTACCCATGGTAAAAACGGAGACGTCGTCATAATGGGCTTTGACTGCAATAAGTGGGCTCTCAGGGAAGTGCTCGCAGGCAACTGGAATTATGACGGTCAGTGCAGCCCGTTCCAGGCAAAGAAGATCCATGAAATGATCCAGACGCTTCAGAGCGGCGGAAAGCTGAGCCAGAAGGTCGTAATCAATGAAGAAAGATTCTTTGATTGCAATACCATTACCCAGGCAGACATAGACACATACGGTATCGGTGACTAATACCATTGACGCTTGATTTGTTCATTGTAAAGTTTCAGTTTTTGGCGATGCAAGTATGCGGATTTATTCCGCATACTTACATCGTTATTTGTAAAAGACATAAAGACTTATTAGGATGGTAGCCATGCAGGACAACGTCGTTTTATCAATGAAAAATATAAATAAAACCTTTCCGGGTGTCCGCGCTTTGCAAAACGTGGATTTCACACTCAGAAAGGGCGAAATACATGCCCTGATGGGTGAAAACTGAGCAGGCAAGTCAACGTTGATCAAAGTTCTGACAGGCGTATACCCGAAGGATTCAGGGCAGATTTTTTTGAATACGAACGGCGGTATGAAAGAGATCAATGTCAGATCGCCTCATGAAGCTCAGACGCTGGGCATCAGTACGGTTTACCAGGAGATAACCCTTTGTCCGAATCTTACGGTTGCAGAGAATATGTTTATCGGGCGGGGAGACTATCGCCTGGTAAACTGGCGAACAATGAAAAAGAAGGCAACAGAAATACTTGAGAAATTTGATATCTCTGCGCGGGCCACTCAGCAGCTTGATACCTGTTCCATAGCCGTACAGCAGATAGTTGCCATTGCCCGTGCCGTAGACATGGATTGTAAAGTGCTTATATTGGACGAGCCGACTTCCTCCCTGGACGAACAGGAGGTCGAAAAACTTTTCTCCCTGATGCGTGATCTCAAATCACGGGGCGTCGGTATAATTTTCGTCACACACTTTCTTGAGCAGATGTATGAGATAAGCGATATGGTAACCATTTTGCGCAATGGTGAACTGGTAGGCGAATATGCGGTAAAGGATCTGCCGCGTGTGGAACTCATTTCAAAGATGATGGGCAAGGCTCTGGATGACGTTTCAACAATCCGGAAACGGAAGCTGCCGGATGAAAAGCCGGATGTTCCTCCGGTATACGAAGCGGCTGGATTATCCAGTACCAATTGCCCTAACGCATTCGATTTCAAGATTTCAAAAGGAGAAGTAAACGGGTTTACCGGGCTCCTTGGTTCCGGCCGGAGTGAGAGCGTGCGCGCTGTTTTTGCCGCAGACAGGATTACCGGCGGAAAAATGAAGATAAACGGGAAAGAAACAAAGATCAGAAAACCAAAGGACGCCATGATGAATGGTGTCGGGTATTTGCCGGAAGACAGAAAACGCGACGGGATCGTTGACGATTTGTCCGTGCGTGAAAATATAATACTTGCTTTGCAGGTAATGAAGGGCTTTGTCAGGCCTTTTTCGAGAGCCGAGGCTGAAGAATTTGCCGATAAATATATAAAACTGCTGGGAATAAAGACCGCATCAATGGATACACCTATCAAATCGTTATCGGGCGGAAACCAGCAGAAGGTCATTCTTGCCCGCTGGCTCCTCACAAATCCGCAGTATCTTATCCTGGATGAACCGACGCGAGGCATCGACGTGGGAACAAAAATCGAAATACAGAAGCTAATACTGAAGCTGGCTGAAGAGGGCGTCAGCGTTACGTTCATTTCATCAGAAATATCAGAGATGCTTCGCACATGTTCCCGGCTCATTGTTATGCGTGACCGCAAAATGGTTGGTGAACTGAAGGGCGAGGAAATGACACAGGATAACATCATTCATATGATAGCAGGGGAGGCGGAACAGGATGCGTGATGCCATGAAAAAGTTCATGAAATCTCAGCTGGTCATACCGCTGTTTTCACTTTTTTTGCTCGTTGTTTTTAACCTGATCAGGGACGTTGGATTTTTTTCTATAAACCTTACCACGAACAACCAGGGGTATCGTGTCCTTTCGGGAAACCTTATCAGTATTTTTAACGGGGCATCGGCAATTGCCATTATATCGATCGGCATGACGCTGATAACATCATGCTGTAAAGGGCAGGATATAAGCGTCGCAGCCTTGGCGGCAATAGCGGGCAGCGTATTTGTCAGTGTGCTTCGTTCGGGTGAGATCACGATACCGGTGATTATCCTTGCATTCGTACTCAGTTGCCTGGTATCCGTTCTTTTCAGTTTATTCAACGGAGTCCTGGTCGCGGTATTCAGGATCCAGCCCATGATAGCAACGCTGATATTGTTTTCTGCAGGGCGGTCTATTGCTTACTGGATAAACGGCGGGGCAACTCCGACTGTTTCAAGCGATTTTCTTACAAGTATCGGGGGATTTATACCGGGGATCCCGATACCGACTCCGATTATTATAATGGTGATATTCCTGGTTTTGATATCGCTCGTCCTGAGACTGACCACTCTTGGATTATATACACAGGTAGTTGGAATAAATGAAGGGACCGCGCACCTGAACGGGATCAATTCAATTTGGGTCAAACTTATAGCTTTCGTGATATCCGGAGTTTGTGTCGCTACCGCAGGATGCATCACAGTATGCAGGATAGGGCTTATCAACCATGAAACGCTGCTCCTGGATGCGGAAATGGATGTCATCCTGGCTGTCGCTATAGGCGGAACGTCACTGGGCGGAGGAAAATTCAGCCTGTTTGGTTCAGTGATAGGGGCGTTTATAATCCAGGCCCTAACGGTCACTCTTTATGCGATGAAAGTTCCTTCAGCGGCGGTAAAAGCCTATAAGGCGGCAGTTATCATATTGATTGTCGTGATTAGTTCACCGGTTGTAAAAGAATTTTTCGTTAACCTGTACAAGAAACTGTTTAAAAAACAGGTTGAGCCGAAAATTCCGATCAAGGCTTCCTGAGCGGAATATAAAGCCTTTGGGGCAATCAAACCGACAATAAACCGACGGGGTAATGGGGAAAGGATGCTATGAAAAAGGATAGGGATTTATTGACCGGAAAAACTGAAAAGAAACGCAGAGAACGTTTATCCAATACTACTCTGCT
>JAAZKL010000045.1 GCA_012799845.1 Clostridiaceae bacterium | reverse complement strand
TCCTGAAATCAGAAGAACTGGATATAGCGCTCGAACCTCACGGATCCGTGCAGATCCCGGTTAGCGTACCTGAAATCGAATACAGTTACGGAGCGCATCTGAATGTTTACCTGGGCAAAGACGGTAAAATCATTGCGCATACCCAGCACGAGCTGCCAGGGAAGATAAAATCCAGACCTGCCGGAGGGATATTAAAATTAACTGAGACAAAAAATGAAATAATTGCAGAAGGCGAAAGGTTCACATATGTATTTTCCAGGCATTATGGAACTTTTACGAGCCTGGTCATAGACGGGCAGGAACAACTGGAAGGCAGGATGAGGCTTACAGCCTTCAGGGCTGCGACAGACAATGACAGATATGCTGCCGAGATGGGCTAATGTGGACACCTTGCAGGGCGAGAACCTGGACTGCCTGTTTTCAAAAGTATATGGCTGCAGGCTTGAGGATGGGAGCCGGATCATTGTCGAAGGCTCGCTTGCAGGTATTTCAAGGTATCCGTTTTTCATATACGTACTGAAAATAAGGATCACTGAAGACGGAGCGATCAGATTCGACCTTGAGGGGAAGGTGAGGGAGGACACGGTATATCTGCCGAGACTGGGCTTTGAAATGGAACTTCCTGAAAGCAGCAGCGAGTTCGTCTATTACGGGAATGGCCCGCATGAAAGCTACTGCGACCTCTGTCATGCCTCAAGCGTCGGACTTTATAAAAGCAATGCCGATGCTGAACATGTTAAGTATGTCCGCCCGCAGGAGCACGGCAACCACAACAAAGCAAAAATGCTCAATATCGGCAGGATGCTCTTCACTTCCGAAGGGGAATTCGAGTTCAATGTTTCCAGGTACAGTACGATGGCCCTGCATAAAGCCGATCACACGAATGAGCTCGAGCCGGACGGCAGGATACATCTCCGGATCGACTACAAGGTCTCGGGCATCGGATCGAATTCATGCGGACCGGCTTTGCCCGCACGGTACCAGTTGAACGAAAAGCAGATCGAATTCAGTTTTTCATTGCAGCCGGGCTGCTTTGCAGAACCTGGGACGGGAGACTGAACATTGCATAAAGCATTGCTGTATTGACAACAGGGTAAAACTGCTGTTATACTTATACTGATAAACAAAGGCGTTTATCAGCGCACTGATGCGCGAGTCAGTGCGCTGGTATGCGCTTTTTTTGTTTGGTCAGACAGGGGGTTACAGTAATGTCTTACACAAAGAGAGTACTTGAAAAAGTGATAAAGCTAAATCCAAATGAACCTGAGTTCCATCAGGCGGCAACCGAGGTGCTTACCTCGCTGCAGCCTTATGTTGACGCGCATCCTGAATATGAAAAGGCCGGTATCCTTGAAAGGCTTTGTGAACCGGAGAGAATCATTATATTCCGCGTACCCTGGATCGATGATTCGGGGAAGGTGCAGGTGAATAAGGGATACAGGGTCCAGTTCAACAGCGCGATCGGCCCGTATAAAGGAGGTCTGCGTTTCCACCCGAGCGTCAGCCTGAGCATCATAAAATTCCTGGGCTTTGAGCAGGTACTGAAGAATTCGCTGACAGGGCTGCCAATCGGCGGAGGAAAAGGCGGTTCGGATTTCGATCCGAAGGGCAAGTCGGAACGTGAGATAATGGCCTTCTGCCAGAGTTTCATGACGGAACTGTACAGGCATATAGGAGAAGACACTGACGTTCCGGCAGGTGACATAGGCGTCGGCGAGCGCGAGATAGGGTACCTCTACGGACAGTACAAGAGGCTCGTCAATTCGTTCAGCGGCGTGCTCACGTGCAAGGGGCTGTCCTATGGAGGATCCCTCGGCAGGACTGAAGCCACAGGATACGGGCTGGTGTACCTGGTCGAGGAGATGCTCAGGCAGCATGGACACTCGATCGAAGGAAAGACCGTCGCCGTATCGGGCGCAGGCAATGTTGCCATATATGCGACCGAGAAAGTGCAGCAGCTGGGCGGCAAAGTGGTTTCCATGTCAGATTCCGACGGATTCGTATATGACGCTGAAGGCATAGACCTCCAGGTCGTCAGGGAGATCAAGGAAGTCAGGCGCGGCAGGCTCTCCGAGTATGCCAGGTACCGCAAAAATGCGGTCTACACTCCGGGGAAAGGCATCTGGAACATCAAGTGCGACATCGCGCTTCCCTGCGCTACGCAGAACGAACTCAACGAGGAAGATGCGAAAGAACTGATAAAGAATGGCGTCATCGCAGTCGGCGAGGGCGCGAACATGCCGACGACATTGAGAGCTACTGAAATGCTCATAGAGAACAGGGTGCTGTTTGTGCCCGGGAAAGCTGCAAATGCTGGCGGTGTCGCAGTGTCCGGACTTGAGATGAGCCAGAATTCCACTCGCACCGCATGGAGCTTTGAGAAGGTGGACAGAAAGCTCAGGGAGATAATGATAAATATTTACGACAACATCTCCAGTGTTGCGAAAGAAGTCGGGCAGGAAGACAATTTCGTCGTTGGGGCGAATGTTGCCGGATTCAAGAAGATTGCTGACGCGATGATGAGGCAGGGCATAGTTTAAGTTTAAGTTAAAGCTTAAGTCTAAGTCTAAGTCTAAGTCAAATCAATGGCTGAAGTTAAGCCTCATGGCGGGGACCAGGGCAGGGACCGGAGCCAGGATGTGAGTTAACAAAGTAAATGAAGTTTTGTCTGAAGGAGGCGATAATATGACTGCAACAATCAACAAGACCATTTCATTAGGAAAGCCCGTAATGACTCCATGCCTCATACCGGTGGAGCACAAAGCGACACCGAATTGTATCAACGATCCGTTCATGATAAACGGCGAGTGCTGGAAAGTCACGGCAATGTCTTTTGGATCGCCTCATGGTGCAGTATTCGTGGATGACGTCGACAATGTGGATGTTCGGAACACAGGCTCGGCTCTGGGTACGCACAGCCTGTTTCCAAAGGGTGCAAGCATAGTTTTTATACAGGTTCTGGACAGTGGAACCGTTAAGGCGTGCCTTTGGCATCCTGGGAAAGGAGAGACTGATTTCACTGCTGAAGCAGCCTGTGTGGCAGGGGTTACGGCAATGATGCTCCACAGGGTGCAGGCAAGCGAAGTGGATGTCCGCATGGGTCAGAATGTGTTCCGGGTGGAATGGAACAGGAGGGCAGACATGGTTTCTCTCACAGGACCGGCTGACTTGCTGTAGACACAGGTGACAACTCACGTTGTGAGTTGCTTATAAAGGGATGTGTTGCTCAGGGGAAAACCTGCGGTAACGAGCGTTTATTGGCTCGGCTGCGGGTTTTCCCTTTTTGATGAAGATATCATTTCCGTTTGTTTATTTGGTTGCACGATCCGGGCCGCCTATATCACACTGTAAAGGATATCCGTGTAGGTCGGCAGCGTCCAGTGCCTGCTGCCTGTGATCAGTTCGAGTTCATCGACGATCATCCGCAGGTCGTTCATTGCCGCAAATACCTTTTCGCGATATGCCTGTGCGCCGGCCAGGGTGTCCGTTATCTCCCTGACTGCCTGCGTCTGATCGGTCAGATGATCCAGTCTTTTCCCCAACTCCGCCGACAGCCCGGAGATCCTGCCCAGGAGGCTCTCTTCCAGGGATGTCCCGATGTCGCTGCTTACAGCCTTCTTGTTGAGCACCAGTTCGGCGAGTTCGTTCTGGTAGCTTATCACGGCGGGGATCACATACTTGTTTACCATGTCTGCCATCGTGAGAGCTTCGATCCTGATGGTCTTCGAGTAGTTCTCAAGCATGATCTCACAGCGTGAATGGATCTCATGCTCTGTGAAAACTCCATGGCGGACAAACATATCAACGTTCCTGGGGTGTATGAACGCCGGCAGAGCTTCGGGGGTGGTCTTCAGGTTGGACAGGCCCCTGCGCTCGGCTTCCTCGACCCATGAGGCGTCATAGCCGTTGCCGTTGAATATGATGCGCTTGTGTTCTTTTATAGTACGCTTTATCAGCCTGGCCAGGTCTCCCCTGAAATCAGTGCTGTTTTCAAGCTCTTCCGCGAACTGCGACAGCACGTCGGCCACTATGGAGTTGAGTACGATGATCGTTGCCTGCGCTTGCGACCGAGACACGCAGCATATCCTGGTAGTCGTCCACCGCCTTGATGACTGCCACAAGGAACAGCAGGAACTGTGCGTCTTCAAACGGCGTGTCTCCCGGTTCCAGCAGGTTGACTCCCGTATCGGTCGAGATGGACCAGTTGACGTGCTTCCCGCTGCCATTTATCCCTGCGAAAGGCTTTTCGTGCAGGAGGCATGCGAGGTTGTGCTTTGCGGCTATTGTCTTCATCATTTCCATCATTATCTGGTTGTGGTCTGTAGCGACGTTGGCTTCGCTGTAAATGGGGGCGAGTTCATGCTGCGCCGGAGCGACCTCGTTATGTTCTGTCTTTGCGTAGACCCCAAGTTTCCACAGTTCCTCGTTAAGTTCCTTCATAAACGCAGAAACCCTTTGCTTGATGCTGCCGAAGTAATGGTCTTCCATCTCCTGGCCTTTAGGCGGCCTGGCGCCGAAAAGCGTCCTGCCGCAGCATATAAGGTCGGGCCTTTTCAGGTATACGTCCCTGTCGACCAGGAAATACTCCTGTTCGGGTCCGACCGATGACAGGACGCGTTTAGCGTCGGTCACGCCGAATAAACGCAGGATACGAAGCGCCTGCCTGTTGAGAGCCTGCATGGACCGCAGGAGAGGCGTCTTTTTGTCCAGGGCTTCTCCGCTGTATGAACAGAAAGCTGTGGGAATGTACAGTGTATTGCCTTTTACGAAAGCATAGGAAGTCGGATCCCATGCTGTGTATCCCCTTGCCTCGAAAGTAGACCGCAGCCCGCCTGAAGGGAAGCTGGATGCGTCAGGTTCGCCTTTTACGAGCGCTTTGCCTGAGAACTCCATGATAGCCCTGCCGCGGCCGTCCGGTGTAATGAAACTGTCATGCTTTTCGGCAGTCACGCCTGTCATGGGCTGGAACCAGTGGGTAAAATGAGTCGCGCCTTTCTCGATCGCCCAGTCTTTCATGACAGTCGCCACCACATTTGCCACGTCGAGTTCCAGGTGAGTGCCTTTTTCAATGGTTTTTCTCAGGGCGTTGTAGATCTCCTTCGGCAGGCGTTCTTTCATTACCGCGTCTCCGAATACCATACTGCCAAAGAGTTCCGATATATTTCCATTTACCATATTTACACCTTCTTTACAATAAAATACAGACGAAATCAAGCGATAACATCAGAGCAGTTCTTAATCAATAATGCTGATTCTCAGAGCAGTTTTATACCTGCCGCTTCACATCCATCAATTGTATCCTGGTCCCAAACCGATACCTGGACTTCACCGACATGGGCTTTTTGCAGCAGAAGCATGCAAAGCCTCGATTGTCCTATCCCGCCGCCCATCGTCAATGGAAGTTCGTCATTGAGAAGCATCCTGTGGAACATGAATTTGCGCCGGTCGCCGCACCCTGCTTTGGAAAGCTGTTCATCCAGGGATTTGCTGTCGACGCGGATCCCCATGGAAGATATCTCAAAAGCGCACTGCAGTATGTCGTTCCAGAACATGATATCGCCATTCAGTTTCCAGTCGTCATAGTCGGGTTCTCTTCCGTCATGTCTTGCGCCGGATTTCAGCACATCTCCGATCTGCATGATGAAGACCGTCCTGTGTTCTTTCAGGTATTCGTGTTCGCGCTCCTTTGGAGTAAGCGCCGGGTACATGTCTTCCAGCTCCTGGGTCGTTACAAATGCAACTTCTCTTGTAAGGTCTGTTGTAAGGACCGGATACAGTTTCCTGATCTCTTCCAGTGTATCGCATATTGCGCCGACGATTTTCCTGACCGTATCCTTAAGCGTTTCCTCGTTTCTCTCTCCGCGGCTGATAACTTTCTCCCAGTCCCACTGGTCGACATATATCGAATGGAGATTGTCCATATCTTCGTCACGTCGTATCGCATTCATATCGGTATATATCCCTTCACCGGCTGAAAACCCGTACCTGTGCAGCGCCAGGCGCTTCCACTTTGCCAGTGACTGAACGACCTGGGCACAGGTTTTGGTCTCCTTGATATCGAACTCCACAGGGCGTTCAATGCCGTTCAGATCGTCGTTTATTCCCGTATTTGCGGGTACGAACAACGGTGCCGAGACCCTTTTCAGGTTAAGTGCTTTGCCGAGGTTGTCCTCGAATATCCTCTTTATCCGTCCGATTGCCACCTGGGTCTCATAAAGGCTCAGAAGCGGTTTATAACCTTTTGGTACTGTCAGCTGACTCATGACTAC